>CALRLV020000028.1:0-14336 GCA_943368895.1 Ferrovibrio terrae | reverse complement strand
CTAAAGCTGCAACCAAGAGGCCCGGTGCAGTGGTCGGTGCATGTGGCATTGCCAGATCAGCGGCAATGGCTGAATCATCCATCCGCAGCGCGCCCGTGGCAGGATCAAGGTGATAGCCTTTCTCGGTGATGGTCAGCGTCACCACATGGACGTCTTTATCGGCCATGGCCGCAATTAAGGCAGCAGGGTTTTCCGGTGCGACAAGTACGTTTTGGATTGCGCCAATCACACTGGCCCGGCTTTCGCCGCCTTCGCGGACCAAACAGCTAAAAAGGCCATGTTGTGGGTTAAGTTGGTCGGCCACCTGCGGGCTGCGCAGGCTCGCCCCCAGAATGCCCCAGCGCAGATCGCCTGCCGAGAGACAAGCTTCGCTATAGACGGCCTGATGGGCGCGGTGAAAGGCACCGACACCCAGATGGACTTGGCCTAGGCGCACAGCATGTCGATCATAGGCAGGCCCCGTGAGGCCGTTTGGAAGTTGGCTGTCAGAAAGACGCATCATCTCACAACCGATAGGCTTCTTTGGCGAGCCGATAGGCGAGGTCATAGGCGATTTCAGCCGCTTCATCGGCTTCTAGCCGATGGTCACACACCAATTGCGCCAGCCAGGCACAATCCATGCGGCGTGCGACATCGTGGCGGGCAGGGATGGACAAGAAGGCGCGTGTATCGTCGTTAAAGCCGACGGTATTGTAAAAGCCTGCGGTTTCAGTTGTCATTTCGCGAAAGCGCCGCATGCCTTCGGGGCTATCATGGAACCACCAAGCAGGCCCAAGCTTTAGGGCAGGGTAATGGCCTGCCAATGGGGCAAGTTCGCGGGCATAGGTGCTTTCGTCGAGCGTAAAGACAATGACCGACAAGCGGGGATCATTGCCATAGCGGTCCAGCAAAGGCTTGAGGTCCCGGACATAATCGGTGCGGGTTGGAATATCGCTGCCCTTATCGCGACCAAAGCGGGTAAAGACGCCCGCATTATGATTACGGAAGCTGCCTGGATGGATTTGCATGACAAGCCCATCCTCAACGCTCATACCCGCCATTTCGACCAGCATATGGGCACGGAAGGTTTCGGCATCTTCTGCTGACACTGGGCCGTTCGTGACACGCGCGAACAATGCAATCGCCTCCTCCTCGCGTAGCAAAGCGGTCTTCGCCGTGGGATGACCATGATCGGTCGAGGTCGCGCCATGGGCTTTGAAATAAGCCCGGCGATCGCGAAGCGCGGCCAGATAGCCCTGATAGCTCAAGGCATCTTGCCCGGTGATTTCGGACAGGGTGCGCAGATTATCGACAAAGCCCTCATAATCAGGGTCGAGCACTGGGTCGGGGCGGAAAGCGGTAATGACGCGGCCTTGCCAGCCAGAGCTGGCGATGGCTTGGTGATGCTCCAACAGGTCGAGCGGGCTTTCGGTGGTGGCAATGACTTCGATGTTGAAGCGCTCAAACAAAGCACGCGGCAGGAAATCATCTTGGCCGAGCTTCTGGGCGATCACATCGTAATAATGGTCAGCCGTATCGGGGCCCAGTCGCACCGTCAGGCCAAAGACGTGTGAATAGACCCAATCATGCCAAAGACGCGAAGGGGTGCCGCGGAAGCGCCAATAATTTTCTGCAAACAAGCGCCAAATCTTGCGCGGGTCCGTCTCCGTCCAGCCGCCATCTGCACGCGGCACGCCCACGTGCTCCATGGGAATGCCCTGACTATAGAGCATGCGAAACACATAATGGTCCGGGGTAATCAAAAGCTCTGCTGGATTGGCAAAGGGCGCATTGGTCGCAAACCAAGACGGATCGGTGTGGCCGTGCGGGCTGATGATCGGCAGGTCTTTGACGGTCTCATACAAGGTGCGCGCCATGTGGCGCTGGGCCGCGTCAGATGAGAACAATCGGTCCGCATGCAGGCTTAAGGCAGTGGCAGATGGGCGGGGCATAAAGGTCATGATTAGGTCGCAAGTCCGCGGTAGGTGAAATAGGTAAAATTGGCTGCCCCCGTACCGCTGACATACAGCGCAGGCTTAAGGCTTAAGAAGTCGCCGTCGGTATTGTGATGATAGCCAGAGACTTCCATCTGAACTTGGAACTTCGTCCACGCCTTTCCGTCCAGACTATAGTGGATGGTCACAATATGGCGGTCGTTGCGGATGCGCAGATAAAGCGTTTGGGCAAGGCCTGTTGGCGAACGGGATCGGCGTTGTCGACCATAGCGGTGCATGATCAGGCCGTTGCCGTCAAAGCCAAGACCCGCATAGAGCCGCTTGGAATAAAACAGGAGGAGGCCAGCTTCCGCCCCCGGTTCCAAGGTAATCTTCGTCTCCACCTCATACGCCAAATCGCCCGCGATTACGCTCAAGGGCGAGGCATTGGATGGACTGGTGCCTTTGGCGGTTAGGCGCAGACCTTGCGGGCCAATTTGGAAGCGGCGGGCTTCATCGCGGGCAGGTTCATAGAAAGACCAACGTGTGCCTAAATGATTGCCCGAAAAATCATCCGAGAGCGACTTGCCATGTGGGCTGATGGGGCGCTTGACGGGCTTTGGCAAAGGCTGCGATAGGTCACCGCCAGCAGCTAGAGGCCAGCCATCCTTTGTCCAGCGGACGGGGTCGAGCAGCATTTGCCGACCCAAAGTCCAAAACCCATTCTCATAGCCGTGATAGGCCATCCACCACGACCCGTCTGGCACTTGGATCAAGGTCGCATGGCCGCGCGACCACCATTTTTCG
The DNA here is from genome assembly GCA_943368895.1 of Ferrovibrio terrae. Taxonomy (GTDB): domain Bacteria; phylum Pseudomonadota; class Alphaproteobacteria; order Caulobacterales; family Aquidulcibacteraceae; genus Aquidulcibacter. The sequence continues at coordinate 11,616 of CALRLV020000028.1, read as the reverse complement.
TCGGCGGACCATGTGCGCACGATTGGATTTTGCGGGCAATCCTCCCAAGGACCGCCTAAGTCCTTTGCCCGGGCGACAATGACCATATGGCCAGTGGGTGGGCCAGCCGTGCCGCCAACGGCGGTAATCATATACCAATAATCGCCGCGCTTGGTGATTTTCGGCCCTTCGGGTGAAAAGCTCTCAACCGTCCATGTTTCAGGATAGCGCCAAGGGTCATAGACATGTTCAACAGGGCCAGCGGTCGAAAGGCCATCGGCTGACAGTGCGACACGGTCGCCGCCGCTTAAGAACAGCCAACGCTTACCCGCGTCATCGGCCACATGGTCTGGATCGATATGGGCGGGCAGTTTCAAATCAATCGGCTCGCTCCAAGGCCCCTCGATGCTGTCTGCATGGATGACATAAATGGAGCGATAATCCGACGTGCGCGCCGGAATATAGAGATAGAAGCGGCCATTATGTTGGGCCAGCGCTGGGGCCCAGACAGAGCCGATATAGGTCTTAAGGGCTGCGGTGACGGGCACCCAATTCACTAAGTCCTTAGACTGCCAAATGACTAGGCCAGGATAGGCCTCAAAACTTGAGAAGGTTAGATAGAAGGTATCGCCAACGCGAATCAGAGCGGGGTCTGGATGGTCACCGGGGAAGACTGGGTTCAAGAAACGGCCGTTGCCGAGATCGGCTCGCCTCTGGCCATCAAAGCCTGTCGCCCATTTCTGTTTGCGCCAAGCGGCACCATGCGGCGAGAGCAGGCCTTCCTTTTGAGGGGCGGCCAAAAGACCCGACGGGGACACGGCTGAACTGGCGATCAGCCCAAACGTGCCCCCGATCAGGTCCCTGCGGTCCACTGGATTAGAACTTCATCCGAGCGCCAAAATAGAATTGGCGGCCCGAATTAGAGACGTCGAACAACAGATCGTTGGCAACATTGCCTTGTGCCGTGTTGTAAGTGATGCGGCTGTCTTGGGCCTCATCGGTCAAATTGGTGCCTTCCAGCACGAAGGTGATCTTGTCGTTGAGCTTGTAGGAGACTTGCATATCCAACGAGCTCACACCCTCTTTGCCCCACAGATCGGCGGAAGAACCGGGCAAGAGCACCGAAATATAGCCGTCACGATAGGAATAGGACACCCGACCCGACAATTGCTTGCCTTCATAATAGAGGGTGGCGTTGTAAGAGTTAGGCGACATGCCGATCAGATTGTAAGCGGCATAAGTGGTTGTCGTGGCCGTCGACGACAGCACATAATTGATCGTCGATTCCACCTGCGTGTAGTTCAAGATCATGCCGGTGTTCGACAAGAAGCTTGGCAAGAAGTTGAACGGCTGGTTGACCGAGACTTCAAAGCCTTGCAGCTCGCCGCCCCGAGTGTTGACGGGTTGGGTCACCGTGTAGGCGGTGGCTGCGCTTTGGCCCGTACCATCGAGCAGCGAGACGTCATAGCCGGTTTCGCCGAACGGAATGGTGCGAACCAAGGATTGGATCCAGGATTGCAGGTCTTTCTTGAACAGGCTGACCGTGAACAAAGTATCCTTCGAAGGATACCATTCAATGCTCATGTCATAAGTATTGGCGCGGATCGGGTCGAGATAGGGGTTGCCGATCGACAGCGTGTTGCTGGTGGTGTTGATCGAACCAGCTGGCGAGAGGCTGGCCAAAGTTGGCCGCGACATGGCTTTGGCGGCAGCAAAGCGTACCAAGACATTTTCCATTGGCTCAATCGTCAGGTTGAACGCAGGCAAATAGTCTTCATAAGAACGCTTCAGCGTGATCTTTTCCAAGACGGCGCCGCGTGAGAAGAAGCCGTCCACGGTTTGGGAGGTGCCAACATAGCGCACCCCGATATTGCCGCGAACGGGCATAGAGGCCAATTCGGTCTGGAAGTCAGACTGCAGATAAAGGGCGGTATCTTCTTCTTGAGCCGAGCGGTTGTTGGCCCGCGCGTTGCTGTTGGTCTTATTGACCGTAAACTGGCCCCATTGATTGGTGCAGTTACAATTATAGTCAAACTTAGCGCGGATCTTATCGAGGTCTGGAACCAAATAGGTCAAGCCTGCTACCGTGACGGCGCGAGCATAATTGATCAGATTGCCGTTCAACTCGGTGACAATGCCAGAGCCAGGTGCTGCGGCTTCGTTTGAGGTCTGGTCAGACGTGGTGTAGCGACGCCATTCTTGGGTCTCAAACGAGAAGACCTTGAACGAGCCGCCAAACTTGAAACGCACATTGTCGTTCCACTCATATTTGAAGTCCATCGCGCCAGTATTGTAGGTGTTTTCAACCGTTTGTGGGCGCAGACGGATCAAGGATGCGTCGCCATTGGCGTTGGTTGCAGCCGTGGTGGAAGAAGCGGCGGCATATTGCCAGTAGCAACCTTGAGCGATGTTACAGCCCGTTGCGCTCTTACCAAAGTCGATAATCGGCTTGGTCATGTCCGTCAGGTCATATCTATAGCCTTGGACATTGTAGGATTCGAACGTGAAGGTAGTTTGCTCGGGATTGTCGAGATAAGAGCGCGAGCCGCCGATCAAGAGTTTGCCAGAGAATTTGTCATTGAACTGCTGATCAATCGTGAAATTGACTTGGTTGAAGGTGGTCTTCAATTCGTCAAAGCGCATTTCGCTGCGGATATCGACGTCATTGAAGGACGCTTTGGTGATCACTTTGCGGCTGTCGATCGTGTAATTATAGATATCGCTCTGCGGCACGCCGGCTGTGTTGCGCGAGAAGGAGATCGGCTCGAGATTATATTCGATCCGGTCTGCGCTAAACTCTGAATGCAAAATGTCCAAGCTGAAGGTGGTATTGTCAGTTGGGCGATATTGCAGCGAACCCGTGATCCCCAAACGCTCGGCATCGGTGACGAACTGCGAGGTACGCAGGAAGCGTGGATAGATAGCTTGGGTCACGGCCAAAGCTTCACCCGTCAAAGTCGGGTTGGTGGCGTTGATTTCAGTCGTGTTGCACACGCGGGTAGTTGCGGTTGTGCAAGGCGTGATTGGCAGGAAAGTCCGGCCGCCATCGGTTGAATAGGATTGTAGACGACCCGCGTTGCCGGCCGAATAGGCATTCTGCCAACGGCCCGAGTTCGGGCCTTCTTCAAAGTTTTGCTTGGTCGAATAGGCGACCGAGAACAAAGCGCCCAATTTGCCATCGGCCCAGCGGTTCGACACCATGAAGGTACCGCGCTTGCCGACGTCTTCAGACAAATCATTATAGCCGGCTTGTAGCGAGCCAGCCATGGTGAAGCCCTTATAGTCAAACGGGCGTGCGGTGCGCAGATCGACGGTTGCACCCAGTGAACCTTCTTCGATTTCTGCCGAAGTCGACTTGCGAACGGTCAAAGAGTTGAACAATTCAGACGCGAAGACGTTGAAGTCAAAGCCACGACCACGATTTGCGCCGCCGTCCTTGTCTTTGCCACCGGTGGTGGAGATGGCTTCAAGGCCGTTTAGGCGCACGCGGGTGAAGTCAGGCCCCAAGCCCCGCACAGTGATGGTCTTGCCTTCGCCGCCTTCGCGGTCGATGGCCACGCCTGGAATGCGCTGCAGGGATTCAGCCAAGTTATTGTCAGGGAATTTGCCAATGTCTTCCGCTTTGATCGAATCGACGATGTCGATCTCCGCGCGCTTGGTCGCAATGGCTGAGCGCAGCGACTCGCGGAAAGATCCCCGCACGATGATGACTTCAGCTTGCTTCTCAGTTTCGCCTGCACTGGTCGTTGCGGTTTGCGCGTGGACAAGACCTGCTTGGAGGCTTGCCGCGGCAACACCCATCATCAGAACGGCGGTAAGACGTATCTTCCGTGACATTGTTAACTCCCCTCGAGGCGTTGCCCCTATTTCGTCTTTTCGGGTTTCCTGCAACAGCGCGCAGTGACCCGTCCGACAGTCTTTTGCTACCGGTAGCATTTTCGAAAATGTCACCGGTGTCAATCCTAATTTGACCACTGGATGAAACTTGATTGCAGTGCTGGGGGCCGGTCAATGCAGATGGGCCTTGCTTGCGAGGCTGTGAGAGGCAAGGCTAAAAGGAAAAGACGCATGCAGAGGTTTTTGTGAAACACGAAGCTGACCCTGAAGACGAAGAGCCATCGTCCAGCCCACAAGTTGCTGGCGGAGAGGCTATTTTGCGCGGGAAGGCGACCATCAATGATGTGGCGCGCTTGGCCAAGGTTTCAAAAAAGACCGTCTCTCGCGTGATCAATGAATCGCCGTTCGTGAAACAGAAGACTCGCGATGCCATTAAGGCGGTCATTGCAGAACTTGGCTTTACGCCAGACCCTCAAGCCCGGGCGCTGGCACGCCGCAAGAGCTTTTTGGTTGGCCTCGTCTATGACAATCCAAGCCCGCAATATGTGGTCAACATCCAGCGCGGTATTTTGGATGCACTCGAAGGCACCGATTTCCAATTGGTTCTCCATCCATGCGACCGTTCTAAGCCCGATCATGTCGCCCGCATTCAGTCCTTCATCCAACAGCATAAGCCCTTTGGCCTGATCTTGCCGCCATCGGTGTCCGAGGATGAGCCTTTGGCGCTCGCATTGAATGAGGCCGATGTCGATTATGTGCGCATTGCTTCGGTCGAACTCGATACACCCTCCCGCATGATCCGCACCTTGGACGGCGATGGCGGGGCGGCCGCGGGGCGGCACTTGGCCGACCTAGGCCATCGCAATATCGCCCATATTCACGGGCCTTTGAGTTTCCGCTCTACCCACGAACGCCGCGCTGGTTTTGAGCGGGCGCTGGCAGAGGCCGGCCTCGTGCTTCGTCCGGACATGGCCGTCGAGGGTGGATACACCTTTGAGGGTGGTGTGGTGGCGGCCGAGCATCTCTTGGCCCAACCAAATCCACCCCAAGCCATCTTTGCCGGTAATGATGAAATGGCGACGGGCGCTTATGTCGCGGTGCGCCGGGCGGGCTTTCGGATACCGGAAGATATTTCCATCGTCGGCTTCGATGATACACCAATTGCTGGCAGGCTGTGGCCTGCCTTGACCACGGTCCGCCTGCCGATCCGCGAAATGGGCTCAGCCGCTGCGACGTTGCTGCTCCAGACCGCCGATGGCATGACCACCAAGAAGCTGATTACCTTCTCGCCTGAAATTATTGTTCGGGGATCAACGGCGGCACCGGAAGCGCCTTAAGCGCCGCAATCGCACTTGCTTGCTCACAGTCCCACTTGTCAGATGAAATCTTCCCGTATAAGACTTTGTCACATATGACACCGGTTACCATAATGGTGACGGCGCTGGCTTGGGAGGGCCAAAAAGATGTTCGACAAGGTTTATCACGCCACCCATCCAGACATGATGGCCGGGGCCGATAATGACGCGCTGCGCGCCCGTTATGTGGTCACCGACATGTTCCAAGCCGATGAAATTCATCTGAATTATTCGCATAATGAGCGCATGGTCGTCGGTGGCGCGATGCCTGTGAATGGCCAAGTCGTGCTGCCACATCAGACAGAACCTGCCTCTGCCGCTGGTCACCCTTTCTTGGAACGCCGCGAATTGGGTCTTATCAATGTCGGTACCGGCGTCGGGATCGTCCATGTTGACGGTGTGGCGCATGAGATTAAGCCACGCGATGGCCTTTATGTGCCTATGGGCTCGAAAGATGTGATCTTCACGTCGCAATCGGCTGACGCGCCTGCCAAATATTATCTGGTCTCAACCCCCGCCCATGCCCGCTTTGAAGTCGCGAAAATCTCGATTGAGACCGCTGTCCCGCTGGAGCGCGGCTCGCTGGCCGAATCCAATGAGCGCGTGATCTATCAATATATCGTGCCCGCGACCGTAAAGTCCTGCCAGCTTCTGTTGGGCCTCACCCAGCTCAATACGGGCAGCGTCTGGAACACCATGCCGCCGCATCTGCATGACCGCCGTTCGGAAGTATATTTCTACTTCGGCTTGGGCGAGAAGGATCGGGTTTTCCACTTCATGGGTGAAGAGGACAAGATCCGCCATATCGTCATGGAAAATGATGAGGCCGTGATCTCGCCACCTTGGTCGATCCACATGGGTTCGGGCACCCGCAATTATTCCTTCATTTGGGCGATGGGCGGGGAAAACCTCGACTATACAGACCTCGCGGTCTGCGACATCTGCCAGTTGAAATAGGCCGAGGGAGACGATCATGAGCCTTTCTTTCTTCGACCTGTCCGGCAAAGTCGCCCTCGTGACAGGCGCTAACACGGGCTTGGGCCAAGGCATCGCTTTGGCTTTGGCTGAAGCGGGTGCTGATATTGCCGCCGCTGGCATCGTCCCTGCGGACGAGACAGGCGCAAAAGTAACAGCGCTGGGTCGCCGTTTCATCAATATTGAGGCCAATTTGATGAGCATTGAGCCGATTGACCGCATTGTCGCAGAGACTTTGTCGGGCCTTGGGAAGCTCGACATTTTGGTCAATAATGCGGGCCTCATTCGCCGTCAGGATGCTGTCGATTTCTCGGAAAAGGACTGGGATGATGTGATGAATGTCAACATCAAGTCCGCCTTCTTCATGAGCCAAGCCGCCGGTAAAGTGATGATCGGCCAAGGCAGCGGCAAGATCATCAATATCGCCTCCATGCTGTCCTTCCAGGGCGGCATTCGCGTGCCTTCCTATACGGCATCCAAGAGCGGCATTGCAGGCATCACCAAGCTGTTAGCGTGTGAGTGGGCCTCCAAAGGCCTCAACATCAATGCGATTGCTCCCGGCTATATGGCGACCGACAATACGGCCCAATTGCGCGCTGACGAAGAACGCTCCAGCGATATTCTAAAGCGCATTCCGGCTGGTCGCTGGGGTGAGCCGGCCGATCTGGGCGGTACGGCTGTCTTTTTGGCTTCAAAAGCGTCAGACTACCTCAATGGAGCCGTCATCCCCGTCGATGGCGGGTGGCTAGCAAGGTAGAAGTCGATGGCAGGATCAGTCGTTTGTTTCGGGGAATTGCTGATCCGCTTGAGTGGGCCGGGCCATGAGCGCCTGTTGCAAACCCCCAGCTTAGACGTAGCGATTGGTGGGGCAGAAGCTAATGTTGCGGTTTGCCTCGCCCGTCTCGGAAATCAGGCCCGTATGGCGAGTGTGGTTGCCGAAAATGAGTTGGGCCAAGCCGCTATTGCCGAAATCCGCAAACATGGCGTGGATACGGGCCTTGTTCGTCAGACCAAGGGCCGCATGGGGCTTTATTTTTTATCCCACGGCGCGGTCAGCCGCCCATCTGCCGTCCTTTATGATCGGGCGGACAGCGCGTTTGCAAATTCAGCTTCCGATCTGACTAGCCCCGCTGACGTCCTAGAAGGTGCCGAATGGCTGCATGTCTCAGGCGTCACGCCTGCAGTTGGGGCACAGGCCTCTAAGGCGGCTTTGGCCCTTGTAGAGGCAGCGACGCAGGCCGGGGTCAAAGTCTCGTTTGACGGCAATTATCGGGCCCAGCTTTGGGCCGCTTGGGCAGGCGATGGGCCTGTCATCCTGAAGCAAATCCTGTCGCACGCGACCTTAGCCTTCATCAATGAGCGCGATGTCGAACTCATTTTGGGTGAGCGCTTTCAGTCCCGCGAAGCCGCGCTACAGCGCGCCTTTGAGGTCTTCCCAAGGCTTAACTGGATTGCCGCGACCACCCGCACGTTGGCCTCGGTCACCCACCAGGGCTTGCAAGGTGAACTGGTTAGCCGGACTGAGCGCTTTGTCTCAAAAGAACATGAGCTTTCGGGCGTTGTGGACCGCATTGGCGCGGGTGATGCTTTTGCGGCGGGCCTGTTGCACGGTCTTCTGGCTGGCCACGAACCCCAAGCTTGTTTGGAATTTGCTGTGGCCTCGGCGGTTATCAAACACTCCATCCCCGGAGACTTTAACTTGACCAGCGCGCAAGAGGTTTCTGACGCCATGGCTGGAGGTGGGCTTGATGTCCGCCGGTGAGGCTGGACCTTTGGCGGGTGCAGCCTCGCGGCGATTGATCTTGGCGAGTGGCCTGATGGCAGGTCTGGTCCCGCAAAACCTCTGGGCAGATGAAAGCCAAAGTCTCGTCCAAACGACCTTTGGCCCCGTGCGTGGGCGCAAGCAGGCAGGCCTGCATGTGTTCAAGGGTATCCGCTATGGCGCCGACACGGCGACCACGCGCTTTGCCCGGCCAAAACCACCAGCACCTTGGCAAGACCCGGTTGAGGCTGTCGATTATGGCGCTGCCAGTCCGCAAGCGGGAAGTGAGCCCAATCAATCTGAGGATTGCTTGTTCCTCAATATCTGGAGCTCGAACCTCGATGCGCGCGCGAAAAAGCCCGTCATGCTCTATATTCATGGCGGGGCCTATAATGCGGGCTCTGGCTCTTCGCCTTTGACCGATGGCAGTATTCTGGCGGCTGAGGAAGATGTGGTCGTTGTTACGATCAATCACCGCCTCAATGCGTTTGGCTATCTCTATTTAGCTCAGCTTATTCCGGAACTGGCACCCGATAGCGGCAATGCTGGGCAGTGGGACTTGGTGCTGGCGCTCAACTGGGTGAAGGCCAATATTGCTCGCTTTGGCGGCGATCCATCCCGCGTCATGCTGTTTGGGCAATCTGGCGGCGGGGCCAAGATCGCGTCTTTGATGGCAGCCCCATCGGCTTCTGGCCTATTCCATACGGTCGCGACCATGAGCGGCCAGCAAGTCACAGCCTCTGGACCGCTAAACGCCACCGCGCGGGCCAAAGCTTTCTTGGAAGCTCTAAAGGTCTCGCCGCAAGACGTGTTCAACGTGCCGAGCGCTCGCTTGATTGAGACCCTAAACATTGCCGATCCGGTCAATGCAACGCAGCGGCTCTATTTCGGGCCGGTGCTGGATCAGCGGCATTTATCGCGCCACCCGTTTTGGCCAGACGCCCCGCCTCAATCGGCCAAGATTCCGATGATCCTTGGCAATATGGCCAATGAAACGCGTAATCTGATCGGTCGCTCAAACCCGGCTGCCTTCAGCCTGACTTTTGAGGCGCTACCAGCTTGGCTTACCACCCATATGCGGACCGATATTTCCCCGGCCCATGTGATAGCCACTTATCAAGCCGCTTATCCCGGCATTTCGGCGTCCGATCTCTTTTTTGCCGCGACCACTGCCGGGCGGTCTTGGCGCGGACAAGTGGAAGAGGCCGACGCGCGCGCGCGCCAAGGCGCACCAACTTGGGTGTATCGCTTTGACTTAAAGAGCCCAGAAGATGGCGGCAAATGGGGCGCGTATCATACGCTCGATATCCCCCACGCTTTCCGTACCTTAGCCGCCTCTGGCCCCATGACGGGCACAGGCCTTGAGGCGCGCAAGGTGAGTAAGGAGCTTTCCTCCGCCTTGGTCAGTCTGGCCCGCAAAGGCACACCGCAGACCAAGGGCTTACCAAACTGGCCGCATTATAGCCTCGAGCGGCGCGAGACGATGATTTTTGATGCCACAACGCGGCTGGCCTTTGATCCGCGCGGGGTAGAGCGCGCGTTGTTCCAGACCGTACCCTTCATCCAATGGGGTAGCTAATGGCCCGCTTTATATCCTCCCTTGCCTTAGCCAGCGTGCTTCTGGCTGCCAGCGCCAGCGCAACAGCTCAAGCCCCAACTCAGCCCTTACGCGCCTTTCCCGGTGCTGAAGGCTTTGGCGCTTTCACCCAAGGCGGGCGCGGTGGGCGCGTCATCAAAGTGACCAATCTTGCAGATGCGGGCCCTGGCAGTCTGCGCGCGGCGATTGAGGCCAAGGGCCCGCGCGTCATCCTGTTTGAAACCGGCGGCACGATAGAGCTTCAATCCCCTCTGGTGATCCGCAACCCATATGTCACCGTTGCAGGTCAAACCGCACCCGGTGATGGCATTACGCTTAAAGGCCACGCGCTTCTGGTCTCTACCTCTGAAGTCATCGTGCGCTTCATCCGCGTGCGTCCGGGCGACATCTCTAAGACCGAAACCGATTCCATCTCTCTGACGGCGGGTCGCAACATCATCATCGACCATTGCTCGGCCTCGTGGTCGACCGATGAGACTTTGTCGGTCTCCCAACAAATGACGCAAGGCGAGCGACAATTGGACCTTGTTACGGTGCAATGGTCGATCATCTCGGAGTCCTTAGACCAATCGGTCCATTCCAAGGGCGCGCATGGCTATGGCTCGCTGGTGCGCGGGTCGTCTGGCTCTCGCTATAGTTTCCACCATAATCTGTGGGCGCATCATCGCGCGCGTCTACCAAGACCCGGAAACTTCGCCGATGCCAAGCTCGATCCACAAGGTCCGGTGTTCGATTTCGCCAATAATTTGTTTTACAATTGGGGTGGCGATGGCTCGGGCTATAATGTCGATGAGACAGCAATCAGCCGCTATAGCTTCCGCGCTAATTCCTATCGGCAGGGCATAAACTCCAAATCCGCTTTGGCATTCGTCGAGTCTGCCCCCGGCGCGCAGGCGCACTTTTCCGGCAATTTCATGAATGGTGTGTTGGTGGAGACCGAAGCCCTTGTGCGCTTGAAACGGCCAGTTGAGGGCTATTTCTCGGCGACACCGTTTCCCAATGGCGATCTAGCGGCAGAGCTTGCCCTCGTCGCGGAAGAAAAAGTCTTGGCGAGGGCCGGGGCGTCTTTGGTGCGCGATGGCGTCGATACGCGTGTGGTTCAAAGCGTGCGCACGAGGACCGGGCAGATCATTAATACCCAAGACGAAGTAGGCGGTTGGCCTGCTTTGGCGAGCGGGGTTGCACGGCCCGACCGTGACGGCGACGGCCTACCCGATGCGTGGGAAATCCAGCATAGATTAAACCCAAATGATGCGCGCGACGCAGCCCTCGACCAAGATCAAGACGGCATCAGCCATCTTGAGATCTGGCTGAATTCGCTGGTTCGCTGATTAAGCCACCAAGCTCGGCAGCCACAGCGACAGCTGCGGGAAGATCATCACCAGAGCCAGAACGATCAACGCGGCTAGATAGAAGGGCCACATGCCGCGCACGGCTTCCATGACGGTTATTTTGCCAATCGATGCGCCCAAGAACAGGACCGAACCCACCGGTGGCGTGACCAGACCAATGCCTGCCGACAAGATCAGCACGACACCAAAATGTACGGGGTCAATGTGATAGGCTTTAGCTACCGGCAGGAAGATTGGCGTGGAAATGATGATCAGTGGGGCCAGATCCATAAAAGTGCCCAAGACCAAGAGGCACAACACCATGAGGGCAAGCACCGTCAGCTTGTCATGGGCAATCGCCTTCATGGCATCAACGGCATGGCTGGGCACTTGCAGATAGGCCATCATCCAACCAAAGGCCCCGGCCGCCCCAATAACGAACAAGACAGAGCCGGTGGTCTTAGCGGCCCCTTTAGCTGCGTCCAAAAAGGCGCTCCAGCTGAGGCTGCGATAGACGATCAGGGTCACCAAGACCGCATAGACCACGGCTACAGAGGCGCTTTCAATTGCGGTAAAAATCCCGGCCTTGATCCCGACAAAGATGATCAGCACCAAAACCAAAGCAGGCAAAGCGGTGACAAAAGTCGTCAATAGCGCGCGCGCACCAACTTTACCTTCGGCTTGATAGCCGCGCTTTACCGCCAGAATATAGGCCGTCGCCATGACAGCGAGCGCCAGCATCAAGGCTGGAATAATGCCTGCCGAAAAGAGGGCGGTGAT
>CALRLV020000027.1:0-14480 GCA_943368895.1 Ferrovibrio terrae | reverse complement strand
AAGATTGACCGACGCACCGGTGGAGTTGTTGATCGCATCTTCTACGCGCGGCGGCGAGAAGCCCTTATGCACGCCGACATAGGCCGCAAAGCGCGGGCTGATCTTGTAGGAGATGCCAAGGCCTGGAATCCATTCCTGCAGTTGGTCTTCGCCGCGCACGAGGCTTGCTGGATTGAGGCGGTTCACGCGCTGGAAATCGATGGATTCATAGCGAATGCCGGGTGACAGCGTCCATGCCCCGATTGTCGCCTTGGTGGTGGCAAAGCCTGACCACGCCTGCAGATAGCGCAGATTATTCTCGCGCACGCCTGCGTTCACGCTGGTGCCCGGCGTGCGGCCTGTTGGGGTGTCGGAATTGATTTGCAGCCGGTTTTGCCGCTCATCACTATAGCGAATGCCCAGCTCGCTCTCAAACTTCACAGCGCCGATCTCGCCCGTTTTGCTCAAGCGGCTCTCAAAGCCATAGGTGTGATACTCGCGCAGGCGGCCTTCATTGCCACAGGTGGTCAAGAGGTTGGCCATGCCGCCGCAGGTCGGGTCAGACGCATCATTGGGCCGCTGGGCTGAGTTGGACGATTGGCGCCACCAATCGCGATCAAACCAGGAATAAGAGGCCGACGTTTTTAAGGTCGTCGTGTCATCTATCGCCCAAGCCCACAGCATGGAAGCCCCAACGCGGACGGCCGTAAACCCATCATTCACAAAGGGATTTTGGCGGCGATTGGTCAGATATTCGGCCTGGGTCAAGCCTGAATAGGTGACTTGGCTATCTTCGCCATAGCGACTGACGCGCAAGGTCAGATCATGATGCTCGCCCAAGCTTTTTTCGAGCTTCAGATAGAGGTCGTTGATCTTTAGTGATTGATTGTCGCGCACACCATCAGATTGGGTCGCGTTCGCATGGACAAGCGCGCGCATGCCCGCGATGGGGCCACCCAGATTAAGGTCTGCTTCCAAATAGCCGTCTGAGCCCGCAGCCCACGTCGCTTGGCCTTCAAAGGCTTCTGGCGCTGGTGGGGTCACATAATTGATGACGCCGCCGACCGTGTTGGGCCCAAACCGGATTTGGCTGGCCCCTTTGAGGATTTCAATCCGGCTATAGCGGCGGATCGGCGGGTGATAATAGGTGGCATTGTCGCCATAGGGCGCAAAGCTCAAGGGCAAGCCGTCTTCCAAGAGGAGGACTTTGCTAGAGCGCGTGGGTGATAGGCCACGAATACCAATATTGGGGCGCAGGCCCATACCCTCTTCATCACGCGCAAACACGCCTGGTACTTGGCGCAAAGCTTCATTGACGGACAAGACGCGCGCGCGCACCAGATCGGCCTGTTCAATCGTGGAACCAGAGCCTGGAATGGTCCGCAGGCCATCTTTTTGGCCAATGACTATGATGGTTTCGACCGGGACGACTGCTTCAGCGGAGCCTAGGCTCGGGGCCAGAAGGGCAAGGCCCCCAACCCACAGAGAACTCATGAGTGAGGGGAGGGGGCGGTTCGGCTTGTTTATAGTGATACTCATTCTTAGTTTCATATTGCGAATGATTTGCAAAAACAACTGACCAAAAGCGTAAAATACAGTCATCGCTGGCTTTTTCAGGGTTTCCTCTCTATGGACAGAGGCAGATTAGGGGGGTGACAAGTGTCCTTTGATCCCACATTTAAAGGTGAGACGGCCGCGTTTGGCCCTTTGCCTCATTGGTCACAGGAAGCTTCTTTGAAAATGAGTGTGCGATACAAGTGACCCTAAACGTGCCATCCGAAGGCCTTGAGGCGACCGCGGCAACAGTGCCGACCGAGTTTAAGCCCAATGATGGCTTAACCGCGCGCCTGTTGACCATTGGCGCGGGCTTTATTCTGTTGACGGAAGCCCTCTTCTTCCTACCGACAATGGCCAGCCTGCGGGACGAATGGATTGTCAGTCGTCTCAATACAGCAGAGATCGTCGCCTTGGCCGTAACAGCGCCCGATAGCGATGGCTTGATGGGCGGACGAACGTCTGAATTGGTGCGCGCAGCCGAAATTCAGTCAGTGACCATTCTTCAAAATGACGTGCGCTTTGCCGTCATGGGCACAGCACCAAAAGGCACCATCATCGACATTAATCCAGAGGCGCAGACGATTGGTCGATCGCTGTCTGGCGTGTTGGAGGCCTATGCAGCGCCAAAGGGCCGCTATCTCCGCATTGTCGGTCGCCCTCAAACCAATGCGGCCATCAAGCTTGAAGTGATTGTCGCCGAAGCGCCCTTGAAAGACTCGCTATTGCGATCGACATGGCAGGTACTTTTATCGTCCTTGGCCCTGTCCCTGACCATTGGGGCGCTGATTTATGCGGCCTTGGCCGATGGCTTTGTGCGGCCGATGCGGCGGCTAACTCGGGCAATTGCCCGCTTCAGCACCGCGCCAACGGACGCTAGCCGCGCGCTTGTGCCTTCTGGGCGGGCGGATGAGATTGGCCAAGCCGAAGTCGCCTTTTCCGCCATGCAGGACACGGTTCGCCAAGCCTTCATTCAAAAAGATCGCTTGGCGCAATTAGGTCTTGCGGTCTCAAAAATCTCCCACGATCTGCGCCACTCGCTTGGCGCGGCGCAATTGGTGAGTGAGCGTTTGGCGTCGGTGGATGATCCGGTCGTGCGGGCAACCGCGCCGCGACTAGAGCGGGCTTTGCAGCGCGCCGTTAATCTCGCGCAATCCACCTTGGCCTTTGGCAAGGCGCAAGAGCGGCCGCCAGAGCGTGAGCTTCTTTATCTGTCCGATGCTTTAGATGACGCCGCCGAAGAGGCGTTGGCTGGCCTAAATGTGCCATGGCAACATGAGGTTCCAAACGACCTTGAGATTGAAATGGACGGCGAGCATTTGCATCGGATCTTGACCAATCTCATTCGCAATGCCGCCCAAGCCATTGTCCAATCAGGCAAGCCCGGCACAATCCGCGCTTATGCAGCGGTGGAAGGGGCGCGCATCGATCTGCACGTGGTCGACACGGGGCCTGGCCTTCCCAAACGGGTGCAGGACAATTTGTTTATGCCATTTGCTGGCAGCGGCCTGACAGGGGGTACAGGCCTTGGCCTCGCCATCGCGCGCGAACTCGCCCGCTTGAACGGCGGCGACATCATTCTGGCGACTACCGATGCAACCGGGACCGACTTTGTCGTGCAGCTTAGCACCCAAAAAGACGATCCCGCTGACGGTGAGGCTTAAGCCTTAGCGGCTTCGGCTTCTTCCCGCTTCTCCCGCTCTAGGATTTCACGCGCTGGACCGCGCGAAATGACCAAAGCCATGATGATGCCAAAAATGCCGATCAAGGACGTGTAGAAGAAGAAGGCGGTATAGCCTGCAGCCAAAGCTTGCCCCGAAACGCCGAGCTTTGCCCCACCTGCCGCGAAAGCTTCTGCTGGCAAATGATTGAACCACGGCTTCATGGCGGCCAATAGACCTGTTTCAGACGCCTTGGCCGCACCCTCAACCACGCGTCCCGACAAAGCGGTGATGATCTTGCCGGGCAAGGCATAGAGCGAGGAAAACACCGCATATTGGGTGGCGGTAAAGCCCTCTTTGGTCAGCATGGACATATACATGATGAGGCAGGTGCCCGCGAACATGCCGGACAAATTGTCGATCCCAATGGCCACATAAAGCGCTGGAATATTGGGGCCAGTTAGGGTGATGGCGATAAAGGCTAGATTGGAAAGTGGCTGCAAGAAGGCCCCAATCACGAGGCAGCGGAACAGGCCAAACTTCAACACCAACCACCCACTCAAGCCCGCGCCAATCGCACTCATGGCCGCACCAAAGAATTTCTGGGCATAGGCGATCGAGTCTTTTGAAAAGCCCGCGTCCAAATACATGGTCGAGGTCAGATTGAGCACAAAGTCTGCCATCCGATAGACGCAGATGAACACCAAAATCAGGCTGGCCAAATCCTTGTAGCGGCTAAAGAAGTCGGTCAATGGATCCGCCAGGGCCGCTTTGAAATAGGCACCAGGTCGCGTTTTGAGGCGGGGGATTTGCAAGCAAGCGACAACAACAAGGCTAAGCCCGATCAAAGCATAGCCGACTTGTTGCCACACGCCCCAGGGTTTGGCGGCCAAAGCGGCACTCATTTCGGCAGTGCCACCATAAAGGCCACCAACCAACCACGCCAAAGGCTCTGCCTTGCCCGCGAGGCCGACGGCCAGCACACAGGCAGCCAGCAGCATGAGGCCGATCCGGCCAATCCATTCTAAGGCGTCGATGATACCCCGGTCGGGCACATCGGCGGGGGCCACCCAGCGCGGCGCAGGTGCGGTGGTTTCGCGTGGGGCCAATAGGGTTGAGATGATCGCCAGACCCATAAAGCCTGCCATTGCAGCATAAGCGACTGCCCAGCCGAGCCAGCCATATTGATTGCCATTCAATGCTTGGGCGACAAAGAGGGGGAGCGCGCCGGCCAATAGGATCGCAACCCGGTAGCCCCATTGATAGGTGGCCGTCAGTACGCCCAAGCGATTGGCATCGCGCGCCACTTCGATGCGCCAGGCGTCAATCGCAATGTCTTGGGTGGCCCCAGCTAAAGCAATCAGCACAGCAAAGCCCGCAAACGGAATGAAGGCGGCCGTGGCATCGCCTTCTTTGGTGAAGGCAAGCGCTGGGTCACTCGTCGCCATGAGGAGGAGGCCGACAACAACAATCGCTTGGGTCAAAAGCATCCAAGCCCGGCGACGGCCCAAAGCCTTATCCAGCACGGGGATGGCAACGCGGTCCACCAAGGGTGCCCATAGGAATTTTAAAGCATAGGTGAGGGTGGCAAGGCCCATCAAGCCAATCAAGGCGAGCGATGCCCCGGCTTCGCGCAACCAAATGGCTAAAGCCAGACCCGCCAATTGATTGGGCATACCGGCGGCAAAACCCAAGCCAAACATGACCAGCGAGGGCCGCTCGAAAAAGGCCCCGATGCCAACTTTGGCATCTGCACCAAGTTCTAATTCAGGTTCGTCCGCTTTTTTGCCAGCCATGGAGGTCCTCACAAGCGTCAGGACCTCACAAAGGGGGCCTGATTCAGGCGGCGAAAGTGGCCTGTCTAGACGCATTCGTCCAGCGCTCTAATACAGACGACAACATGGCCGGGTCGAGTGGCTTGGTGATGAAGTCATTCATGCCCGCATTCTTACAAGCGCGGCGATCTTCTTCCATGGCGGCTGCCGTCAGCGCAATGATCGGCATCTCAAGGAATCGGCCACCCATGGCACGAATGGCGCGTGTGGCTTCAAACCCGTCCATCACCGGCATGTGTACGTCCATCAGCACCAAATCATAAGGCGCGTCTTGCACGGCTCTGAGCGCTTCTGAGCCATTGCCAACTGCCACGACATGACAGCCATTGCGTACCAAGAGGGACTTTGCCAAGAGCGCATTGATCGGATTGTCTTCGGCCAACAGGACCCGCAAGCCAATCGCAATTGGCGTCGTATCGGCGCGTTCGTCATTGGCCACCACTGGACGCGTATCCACGCCTTCGCCTGCCGCCAGCGCCACACGCTCAATCAAGGACGCGATGCGAAGGGGCTTGATCAGATAGCCAATGGCACCCTTTGCGCGATAATCATCGATCAAATCTCGACGCTCTTGCGGGATGAGGGCGACCACAGGGCTCGCACATTTCAGCCATGGGGCGGCTTGGACCGTATCAGTATGGTGATCCAAAAGGATGACGCTTGCCTCTTTGGCTTGGCGTGGTGTTTCTACACGTTTCACCAAAGCACCTTCATCTTCAAGGGCAAGGCTTAACGCTTCAACCAAAAGCGCGGACTGACTTTGAATGGCGATGGTTTTACCAGTCAAGCGGTTGCTGCGGGCCGGGGCCGGGGTCACGGTCTCGAAAGGAATATCGATCCAGAACACACTGCCACCACCATCACGATTTTTCAGACCAACCGTGCCGCCTAGGGCTGTGGTCAGCTTCTTCACGATCGCAAGCCCAAGGCCTGTGCCGCCAAAGCGACGCGAGTGCGAGGAATCGGCTTGTTGGAATTCCTCAAAGACACGCTCCATCTTGTCGTCTGGAATGCCAATGCCGGTATCTTCCACGCTAAAGCGCAGATGATTGACGCCTGTAGCTTCCAAGCGCAGCAAGACGCCACCGTCCTCAGTGAATTTCACGGCGTTTGAGGCCAAGTTCAAAATGATCTGACGCAAGCGGCCATCATCGCCTGCGACTTCAACAGGTACATTAGGGTCAACAACGAGGACGATCTCCAGCGCTTTTTCATGCGCGCGGGGCGAGCAGAGTTCTGCGACCGATTGCAGCGTTTTGGCCGGATTAAAGACCATCGTTTCCAGCTCAATCTTGCCGCTCTCGAGCTTGGCGTAATCGAGGATATCGTTGAGTAACGCCAACAAATGCTGACCGGAATCGGTGACCGCGCCCAACCAAGAGCGCTGGGCACTGGTCAGCTCACTCATGGCCAACAGGCCTGCCATGCCCAAAATCCCGTTTAGAGGGGTACGGATCTCATGGCTGAGAGTCGCAAATAACATGGTCTTGCCGCGTGCCGTCTCGTCGGCATCTGGGCGGAACACACCCAATTGACTGCCGTCCTCGCGCTCTTGAATGGTCCAGCCAAAGCGGGCTTCATACCAAGGGGCAAAGGCACCGAGGGCCACCTGCTCGCCAAATCGCCGTGAAGCAAGGTCATTTGCTTCTAAAACGCGGCCATTTTTGCTGGCAAGAATGGCGCAATCGGGCAAGTCGCTCAGAGCGAAAGTCATATTTGTCATGACCCAACCCTAGCAGAGAGGGGTTAAGGAATGGCTGCATCGACTTAGATTTAGGGCTTCTTTGGCCAAATATAGGGATGGCGGACATAGCCAAAGGCGGGCAGGGCCTCGTTGCCGCGCTTGAAATCAAAGAAGGTCGCATTCTCCCAATGCGAGCCTTTGCCCCAGCGGGTTTTGCAGGAGGTAGAGACCCAAGCCGGTTCCCAATAGACGACGCCAACTCCGCCATGGCTGATCACGCCCTGGGTCAGGTCGACCAGATAGCGCAATTGGCCGTCCGGCGTCGCGGGATATTCTTTGATCAACGTATCCGGACCCAACAGATTGGCGGCCTCATCTACCCCGTCATTGGTCCAAGGATAAGAGGTTTCAACCACGATCACCTTGGCCTTATAGGTGGCGCTGAGGCGCGTGATGGCGGCGTTGAGACCATCTAGGCCTTGGCTTGACCATTTCCGGTAATAGGACAGACCGATATAGTCAAAGTCAGTCACGCCTGCCTCAGCGGCCTTGGCAAACCAGGGTTCCGCATTTTCGGGCTGAGCGATATGGAGCATGATTTTTGGCGCGCTGCCTGTGGCCTTGCCAGCATCGCGCACGGCCTTGATGCCCGCGTTGAACAGGGCGGCATTGCGGACCCAATCTGTTGACCGGGTCTCCCACTTCCAATCCTTGCGCCCCATCATTTCCTTATTGGTCTCATTGCCAACTTGGACCATGTGCGGCATCAGGCCTTCGCCAGCGAGTTTTGTCAGCGTGTCATAGGTGAATTGATAGACGGCGGCGGCGAGGCCTTCGGTAGTTGGGATGTTTTCCCACGCTTTGGGAATCCATTGCTTGTCGCCATCGGCCCAATCATCGGAATAGTGAAAGTCCAACAAGACATTCTGCCCGCTGGCCTTTGCGCGGCGCATGGAGCGGCGCACATCGTCAAAATTGCTGTAAGCGGTCCAATCTGGATTATTCCAGAGGCGCAGTCGCACCAAATTATGGCCGGTATCGGCGAACAACTGATAGGGGTCGACGCGCTTGCCGCCTTGGCGATAGATCGCGCCGCAATCCTCCATCTCATTCACATAAGAGAGGTCCGCACCGAAATAAAAATCGGGATGGCTGGCCTGTTGAGCCGGTGCCGCAAGGCCTGCCCGCACAAGCCCGCCGGAGGTCAAAAGTCCTAACCCTACGGCCAGCGCCCGTCGCCTAGAAAAAATCATGCACCCACTCCTTGAAGCGACTACATGACCATTCAAAGCATTGGCGTGCAAGAACTTCAAGCAAGGCCCGCTCTATCTGCATCAGATAGAGCGGACAAGCTGTTGCGCTTATCAAGATCAGGCGGCGATCAAGCCACTCTCAAGTGCCGCTTTCTTGATCGCAGCTTGCATTTTTTCAAACGCGCGCACTTCAATCTGGCGGATCCGCTCGCGGCTGACCCCATATTGATCGGCGAGGTCTTCCAAGGTCACCGGATCATCGCGCAAGCGTCGCTCGCGGATGATGTGCTGTTCGCGCTCATTCAAAGTCGACAAGGCTTGGTTTAGCAAGATCATGCGCTCGTCATGTTCTTCGCGTTCAGCATATTCGGTCTCGGCGCTCTCATCATCGGAAGCCAGCCAATCCTGCCACTCCCCGCCACCATCTTCGCCAACGCGGACGTTGAGCGAGGCATCGGGGCCTGACAAGCGACGGTTCATGGAGATGACTTCGTCGTTCGTCACAGCCAATTGGGTCGCGATATAATCGACGTCTTCGGGCTTCAGATCGCCTTCTTCAATTGCCTGCATTTTCGACTTCATGCGGCGGAGGTTGAAGAACAACTTCTTCTGCGCAGCCGTAGTGCCCATTTTGACCAAGGACCACGAGCGCAACACATATTCTTGGATCGAAGCACGAATCCACCACATGGCGTAGGTCGCCAAGCGGAAGCCCTTTTCAGGGTCAAACTTTTTAACCGCCTGCATCAGGCCGATATTGCCTTCCGAAATCACTTCCGCCACAGGCAGACCATAGCCGCGATAGCCCATTGCCATCTTCGCCACGAGGCGCAAATGGCTGGTCACTAGCTTTTCAGCCGCACCAGTATCTTCATGCTCACGCCAACGCTTGGCGAGCATATATTCCTCGTCCTTGTGCAGCATTGGAAATTTACGGATCTCGGTGAGATACCGCTGTAGGCCAAGCTCTGGCCCAACATTAAGCGCGAGTGCGCGAGTCATATGTCCACTCCCCAAAAGAATTACCCTTGTAAAGCGGGTAACAATAGGAGCGTCGGGGCAGGGATTTGGTTCCCGTTCCGGCGTTCGAGACTCCACTTAGGAGTGGGGCCCAGCAAAATAAAGGCCTGACCTGATGAATGATTGGTAAGGTTTCGTCATGCCTTGGATTAGAAGCACTGATCGGAAATGAAAAAGGGCCCCCTGACGACGTCAGAAGGCCCCATTTTGGCTTGGATCGGTGGCTTAAGCCGCGCGGGCCAATTGGCGCAAAACGAACTGCATAATGCCACCCGAGAAGTAGTAATCGAGCTCGTTGGCGGTATCGATCCGGCTGATGACGGGGGCAATCACCACCGTGCCATCGGCGCGGCGGATTTCGACTTCCATCTCTTTGCGTGGCGCGATGTCATTAATGCCATAGATGGACACCATTTCATCGCCGACCAGATTGAGGCTGGCCCAAGTCACACCATCGCGGAACTGGAAGGGCAATACGCCCATGCCGATCAGGTTCGAGCGGTGAATACGCTCAAAGCTCTCGGTGATCACAGCCCGGACGCCCAGAAGGTTGGTGCCTTTGGCCGCCCAATCGCGGGAAGAACCCGTGCCATATTCCTTGCCTGCAAAGATAACCAGCGGGGTGCCAGCATCCTTATAGAGCATGGCGGCATCATAGATCGGCATGACTTCGCCATCTGGCCAATGCTTGGTAACGCCACCTTCAACGCCAGGAACCATTTGGTTCTTGATGCGGATGTTGGCGAAGGTACCGCGCATCATCACTTCATGGTGGCCACGGCGGGCACCATAAGAGTTGAAGTCAATGGCTGAGACGCCATTTTCGGTCAGGAATTTGCCAGCGGGGCTGGATGCTTTGATCGAGCCTGCAGGCGAAATGTGGTCGGTGGTGATGCTGTCGCCGAACAGACCCAAGACGCGGGCATGCAGAATGTCTTCCACACCTTTGGGCGTCATGGTCATGCCTTCAAAGTAAGGCGGGTTGGCGACATAGGTCGACTTTGCTGGCCAATTATAGGTTTGGCCGCCAGAGACTTGGATGGCTTGCCAATTCACATCGCCCTTGAACACGTCGGCATAGCGACGGGCAAACATCTCAGCGGTTACATATTCGCGCATGATGGCAGAGACTTCGGCGGACGTTGGCCATACGTCTTTCAGATAGACGGGCTGCCCATCAGAGCCTGTGCCGAGTGGCTCTTTATTGAGGTCTACTTGCATGGAGCCTGCCAAAGCATAGGCGACAACCAGTGGCGGTGAGGCCAGATAATTGGCGCGCGTGTCTGGATTGACGCGACCTTCAAAGTTGCGATTGCCCGACAGGACTGACGCTGCCACCAAGTCACCGGAGACAATCGCCTTGGTGATTTCTTCGGGAAGAGGGCCGGAATTACCGATACAGGTGGTGCAGCCATAGCCCACCAAGTTAAAGCCCATCGCGTCCAAGTCAGACTGGAGGCCCGATTGGGTCAGATAATCGGTGACGACTTGCGAGCCCGGTGCGAGTGAGGTTTTCACCCAAGGCTTTACGGTCAGGCCCTTGGCGCGGGCTTTGCGGGCCACAAGGCCAGCGGCGATCAGCACCGAAGGGTTGGACGTATTGGTGCACGAAGTAATGGCCGCAATGACCACATCGCCATGGCCGAGGTCATGGTTGTGACCCTCCACACCAACGCGCTTGGCCACTTCGCCAGCCTTGCCAAATTCGCCTTCCAGCGCGGTTTTAAACGCGGTCGCAGCATCAGCCACCAAGACGCGGTCTTGTGGGCGCTTGGGTCCAGCGAGGGAGGGTTGGACACTGCCCAGATCTAGGGCCAATTCGTCAGTAAAGACAGGCTGACCCGCATCATGCTTCCACATCATATTGGCTTTGGCATAGGCCTCTACCAAGGCAACACGGCCCGCATCGCGGCCGGTGGAGCGCAGGAAGTTGATTGTGTCTTCAGCCACTGGGAAGAAGCCGCATGTTGCACCATATTCGGGGGCCATATTGGCGATGGTGGCGCGGTCTTCCAGGGTCATGGAATCAAGGCCGGGGCCAAAGAATTCCACAAACTTGCCAACCACGCCCTTTTTGCGCAGCATTTGCGTAACAGTCAGCACGAGGTCAGTCGCGGTGGCCCCTTCGGGCAATTTGCCGTCGAGCTTAAAGCCGACCACTTCGGGGATCAGCATGGAGATGGGCTGGCCCAACATGGCAGCTTCGGCTTCAATCCCGCCAACGCCCCAGCCCAAAACGGCCAAGCCATTGATCATGGTGGTGTGGCTGTCGGTCCCAACAACGCTATCTGGATAGGCGACTTCGTCGCTGCCATCTTCGGCGGTCCAAATGGTTTGGGCCAGATATTCCAAGTTCACTTGGTGGCAGATGCCGGTGCCGGGGGGTACCACGCGGAAGTTCTTAAACGCGCTTTGACCCCAACGCAGAAACTCATAGCGCTCGCCATTGCGGTCATATTCAAGGTCGACGTTCTTGGCGAAGCTATCGCCTTTACCGGCATAATCCACCATGACGGAGTGGTCGATCACAAGGTCTACCGGGATCAGCGGATTGACCTTTTCGGGGTTGGAGCCCAGCGCTGCTGCCGCATCGCGCATAGCGGCCAGATCGACCACGGCTGGCACGCCGGTGAAGTCTTGCATGAGCACGCGGGCTGGGCGGAAGGCGATTTCGTGTTCGATCTTGCCTTTGTTCTCGACCCATTTGGCGACGGCTTCGATATCTGCCTTGGTCACCGTGACGCCATCTTCGGCGCGCAACAGGTTTTCCAGCAAGATTTTCAAAGTCACGGGAAGTTTAGAAACATCGCCAAGACCATTTTTCGAGGCAGCTTCTAACGAATAATAGACATAGGTCTTGTCGCCGACAGTCAGAGTCTGGCGAGATTTAAAACTATTGAGTGAGGGCATGATAAGCCGTCCTTTGTTCGAGCGAGTTAATCATCACTGGATTGCCCTTAACCAGAAGCTAACAAGCAATCCACGCTTCGCCCGCAAGGGTCGCGCGCTTGTGAGCGGCGTATCGACCGGCGGATTGCTACCGTGTCCGGCAGCGCCGCTGCTTTAGCGCGGAAATGGTTAAAGGTCTATGGTGGGTTTCAGGGTTTTGGACAGGTCGGTGGGGCGTATCAAAAAGGACTTGTCATCCCGGACGGCGAAGCCGATCCGGGACCTCCGAGCGCAAGGTCCCCGGAGGTCCCCGCTCTCCGCTTCGCTCCGGCGGAGATGACATTGTGAGGTTAAGCCCCTCTCCCACACCCACCATTCTCGACCTTGTCATCAAGTCGCAGTATCAGGGGCCATGACCGTACGAATCATCCATGCCCTCGCCGATATTGCCGATCATTATGACGCCGTCCTGTGTGACGTGTGGGGGGTGATCCATAATGGCAGGGCGGCCTATCAAGAGGGCTGCAACGCGCTGGCTGCGTTTCGGGCGCTGGGCAAGCCTGTGGTGTTGATCTCAAACGCGCCGCGTCCATCCCACTTCATTCCCCGCCAACTTGAAGCGCTTGGTGTGCGCCGCGATGCCTGGGATGCGATTGTGACGTCCGGTGATGCGACCCGCGCAGAAATCGAAAAGCGTGGGCCACATGGTTATAAGATCGGCCCATCCAAGGATGAGGGTTTGTATGAAGGCCTGCCTGTCGATTTCCGGCCAGCTGAGACTGCCGATTATGTGATCTGCACCGGCCTGCGCGATGAATTGGGTGAGCCGCCTGAAAGCTATCGCGATGAGCTGGCGGCGCTCGCTGCCCGCAATCTGCCGTTCATCTGCGCCAACCCAGACCGCGTGGTGCAGTTTGGGGGCCATTTGATCCCCTGCGCCGGGGCCTTGGCTGATATTTATGAGGAATTGGGTGGCCCTGTCATTATGGCGGGCAAGCCCTATGCACCGATTTATGACCTGACCATTGCCGAAGCGGAGCGCCTCGCGGGCAAGCCCCTCGCACGAGAGCGCCTGTTGTGCATTGGCGATGGGGTGCAGACCGATGTGGCCGGTGCCCATGGCCAGAAGCTCGATTGCTTGTTTGTTGCAGGCGGCATTCATGCGGCCGAACTTTCCAATGCCGATGGGCTGGATGGGGCCAAGGTTGAGGCCTTCCTCGCCTCCTACCGCGTTGATGCGCGCTGGGCGATTGCCGAACTGGCTTAAGCCGTCCGTGTTCGACAGAGGGGCATGGAGAAAACGCCCTAAACCCGCTATGCAAGTGGCATGATCGATTCCATCGCTGACGGGGTTTTGCCCGACCACATTCTGCAGGCC
This sequence comes from Ferrovibrio terrae, assembly GCA_943368895.1. GTDB lineage: Bacteria > Pseudomonadota > Alphaproteobacteria > Caulobacterales > Aquidulcibacteraceae > Aquidulcibacter. Next base: position 1,227 of record CALRLV020000027.1, on the reverse strand, counting down.
TTGGCCGATGGCGGTGCTATTGCGGCCGCAACCCCCTTTGCCGACAAACAAATCCAGCCTGCCAGCCTAGACTTGCGCTTGGGCGATTTTGCTTACCGCGTCCGCGCCAGCTTCTTGCCGGGTCTTGGCCGCACGGTGTCGCAACGCTTAAGCGAGAGCGATTTGGTGCTCCATAAGCTCGATCTGCGGGAAGGCGCGGTGCTGGAGACGGGCTGCGTCTATCTCGCGCCCCTCCAAGAAAGCCTTGCGCTGCCTGAGACAGTGTTTGCGCTGGCCAATCCCAAAAGCTCCACCGGGCGGATTGATGTGTTTGTGCGTGTAATTGCCGACGGCGCGACCAGCTTTGACCGCGTGCGCGCGGGCTATCAAGGCCCGCTGTGGGTTGAGATTTGTCCACGCACTTTCTCCATCCTCGCCCGCCCCGGTGACCGCTTGGCGCAATTGCGTTTGAAGAAGGGCCAGACCCCGACGCTGCAGCGGCTCGATCTGAACTTGGATCTATCCCACGACTCCTTAGGGCCTGTTATAGGATATCGGGCGCGCCGCCATGCGCCCTTGCTGGACCTTGCTAAAGTGGGTGGCCATGCGCCGCGCGATTGGTTTGAGCCATTGACGGCGCGCGATGGTCGTTTGGTATTGGACCCCGGTGAGTTTTACATTTTAGCCAGCCAGTCGGGCTTATCGATTCCTAAGAATGTCGCGGCAGAAATGGTGGCGACCGCCGAAGATCTGGGTGAATTCCGCGCTCATTACGCAGGCTTCTTTGATCCGGGCTTTGGCGCGAAAGATCATGGCAGTGCCGGAGCACGTGGTGTGTTGGAAGTACGCGGACGAGATGTACCTTTTGTCTTGGAGCATAATCAGCCCGTCGCCCGATTGATTTATGAGCCTTTATCTTCTGCGCCGCAGGCTTTTTACGGCGATGTGGGCAGCCATTATCAAGGCCAAGGCCTGAAATTATCCAAACTGTTTGAACCATGGTCCTAACATGTTGATCGCTTCCATCTCTCCCATTGACGGCCAGAAGCTGGGCGAAGTGCCAGCCGCTTCGCCAGAAGATTGCCGCGAAGCCTGCGATACGGCTCACGCCGCTTATATCGCTTGGCGGTCTATCCCCGCGCCCCGACGCGGTGAATTGGTGCGCCTGTGGGGCCAAGAACTGCGCGCCCGCAAGCAAGAGCTTGCCGATATGGTAACGCTGGAAGCAGGCAAAACCCGCTCGGAAGC
>CALRLV020000026.1:0-14558 GCA_943368895.1 Ferrovibrio terrae | reverse complement strand
AAATAGAAGACCGCATATTGCAGGTCGGCGCGCACAATGTTGCTGCATTTGTTGGCGAACCGATCCAAGGCGCTGGCGGCGTCATCATTCCGCCGAAGGGCTACTGGCAAAAGGTCGAGGCAATCTGCCGTAAATACAATGTTCTCTTGGTCGCCGACGAAGTCATTTGTGGCTTTGGCCGCACTGGCCAATGGTTTGGCCACAATACATATGGCTTCACGCCCGACATCATCACGACTGCCAAACAATTATCTTCTGGCTATGCACCGATTTCGGCGACAATTGCGTCACGTGCGATTGTTGAAGTTCTTCGCGAAAAGGGCGGTGACTTCGTCCATGGCTATACCTACTCAGGTCATCCCATGTGTTGCGCGGTCGCTGAGCGCAATTTGGAGATTATCGAGCGCGAAGACCTCGTGACCCGCACGCGCGAAGTTACTGGCCCCTATTTGGCTAAGGCCCTACAACGTTTGGCTGGTCACGAATTGGTTGGAGAAGTGCGCTCCCAAGGTCTGTTGGGTGCGGTCGAGATCGTTTCGGAGCCTGGCACAAACCACCGGTTTGGCGGGAAAGAAGGCAAAGCAGGCCCCATGGTGCGCGATGCCTGCATCGCCAATGGCTTGATGGTACGTGGCATTCGCGACAGTGTCGTGATGTGTCCGCCACTGATTGTCTCCACGTCGGAAATCGACTTCATGATCGATACGATTGAGAAGTCGCTCAACCAGTGCTTACCCGCCCTGCGGGCCCTCTAGAGTACATTTTGAGCTAATCCAAATGGCAGCAAAGGGCTCACCACAGTCCTTTGCTCTTGGCCATTAGCCCTCGAAGGGCTAATAGGGCCTCCTACGGAGAAATATCATGGGTTTAAAAGTTGCCGTCGTCGGTGCAACCGGCAATGTTGGTCGCGAATTGCTTGCCTTATTGGCTGAGCTGAAGTTTCCGGTTTCAGAGATTGCCGCGATTGCGTCGCGTCGCTCCTTGGGCCGTGAAGTTTCGTTTGGCGACAAGACATTGAAATGTCAGTCCCTTGATTATTTTGATTTTACTGGGTGGGACATCTGTTTGATGAGTGCTGGTGGCGCGACGTCTAAAGAATGGTCGCCCAAGATCGCAGCGCAAGGCTGCTTGGTCATCGACAATTCAAGCCAATGGCGGATGGACCCCGACGTACCCCTGGTGGTGCCCGAAGTTAATCCAGAAGCGGCGATGGAATACAAAAAGAAGATGATTATCGCAAACCCCAATTGCTCCACCGCGCAATTGGTTGTGGCTTTGAAGCCCTTGCACGATCTGGCGAAGATCAAGCGCGTCGTCGTGGCGACGTATCAGTCGGTTTCCGGCACCGGCAAAGAAGCGATGGACGAGCTATGGACTCAGACCCGCGGCATCTTTGTGAATGATCCCGTGAAAACCGAAGTCTATCCAAAGCAAATCGCCTTTAACGTGATCCCACATGGCGGGGATTTCATGGAAGATGGCTATACGACCGAGGAATTTAAACTTGTCGCAGAAACCAAAAAGATGTTGGACCCTGCGATTAAAGTAACCGCGACTGTGGTGCGCGTGCCTGTGTTTGTGGGCCACTCCGAAGCTGTGCACCTCGAGTTTGAGAATCCCATCAGCGATGATGAGGCCCGCGAAGCCTTGGAAGAAGCACCTGGTGTGGTGGTGATGGATCGTCGTGAAGCGGGCGGCTATATGACGCCTGTGGAAGCAGCCGGTGAGTTCCCGGTCTATGTGTCTCGTATCCGCACCGACCCGACCGTCGAGAATGGTTTGGCTATGTGGGTGGTTGCAGACAATTTGCGCAAGGGTGCAGCCCTTAATGCCATCCAGATTGCCCAGCTTCTTGTGGAACGCGGTGCCTTTGAGAAAAGGCTGACCGCGGCGGAAGCCTAATAAAAGACCCTGACCTTGCCCCTTTTGCTTTCTGCTTGGCGGGGTGACGCCGGGCAGCACGAGGGGGAATGATGACAAACGTAGAACGAACAAAGTTGCCGCCTGCATTTTGGGCCGCTTTGTCAGCCTATGTCATGTGGGGTCTTCTCCCGGCCTTTCTGCATCTTTTTGCAAAAGTCCCGCCACTAGAAGTCACAGCCCAGCGGATTGTTTGGACCCTGCCCTGCGCCTTTCTCGCCGCGCTTTTGTTTGGCGGGTTTGAATCCTTGCGGATAACGGCAAGGACATTAGGCCTATTGGCCATATCGGCGGCGCTGATTGGCGGCAATTGGCTACTTTATGTCTGGGCAGTCGGCCAAGACCGGATCGTGGAATCTAGCCTTGGCTATTTCATCAATCCGCTGATCAATGTTTGTATGGGCGTGGCCTTCTTTAAAGAGAAACTGACAAAGTGGCAGATTGGCGCGCTGACTTTGGCACTCTTGGGCGTGCTCAACCAAACTTTCCTTGTTGGGGCCTTCCCTTATGTCGCGCTTGGCTTGGGTTTCTCCTTTGCGCTCTACGGGTTGGTTCGTAAGCTTGCCCCAGTTCAGCCAGCGGCCGGCCTATTCTGGGAATCGGCTATCTTATTTTTGCCCGCGCTGGCCATTATCGTCTGGCACATGCAAAGTGGGGGACCCGTGATGGGCGGCTCTATGGGGATGATGGGATTGCTGATCCTGCTTGGGCCTGCGACCGCCATCCCGCTGATTTTGTTCGCGACCGGAGCGCGAGGCCTCAAGCTTACGACCTTGGGCCTCTTGCAATATTTGGCCCCGACCCTGCAGTTCAGTACAGGTCTTGCCTTGGGTGAACACTTTACTCCGGCTCATGGCGTAACCTTCGCCCTCATCTGGGCAGGACTAGCGCTTTATAGCGTGGCGACCTTCCAATCGAGCCGCAAAGCCGTTTGAAGACGGCTGGGAGTCAAACATGAAAAAAGGCCCCAGCAATACAGCCGGGGCCCAAAAAGTATTTCGCATGCAGGGGACCTAAAAGAAGGTCGTAATCCTGTTAGCAAGCAATGTGCCACGAATTGATTGGTTGCGAAAGAGGAAAAATTCGTGGTTGACAGTTTATTGATGTTCCAAAATGCATCAACTGTTCCAAGTTAGAACACGCGCGCTCCATTTAGGGGCCAAATTGTCCGAGCCCTGCCTATTCTCCGATCATTTGGCCTTTGTTAGCTTTTTCTAACCATGTTCTGCATGCAAACTATCTTCAAAAGAGGTTAGGTTCTGACCATGCATCTGACGATCTTTGAAACTGGCCGCCCGCCAGAACCTATTCGGGGCCAATTCCCTTCTTATCCCGCTATGTTGGAGGCTTTGCTAGCGCCCCATGTCGCAGGCCTAACTTGTGAAGTGGTGCAAGTCTTGGACGGGCAAACATTGCCAGACCCAAGCACGGTTGAAGCCGCTTTGATTACAGGGTCACCTGCTGGTGTTTATGATGATTTCGGTTGGATCGCAGAACTCAAAGATTGGATCCAGCGCGCCGGTGCACAGCGTGTCCCGCAAGTTGGCATCTGCTTTGGCCACCAACTCATGGCCGAGGCTTTTGGGGGTCGCGCCCACAAGGCGCCGCAAGGCTGGGGGCTAGGTCGGCATACCTATCACATAGCAGCGGATGAACCGTGGATGGGCGGAACCAAACAACGCTTGCATCTGGCGGTCAGCCATCAAGATCAAGTGCTGGAAGCACCGTCCACAGCCCGCGTTTTAGCCCAATCTGATTTCACACCCTATGCGGCGCTTGTCTATGACCATGTGCCAGCCCTGTCTTTTCAAGGTCATCCTGAATTCTGCCCAAGGTTCGCAGACGCGTTGATCCGTTCGCGGCGCGGGACACGTTTCTCCGAAGAGATGGCTGACGCCGCGCTCGCAAGCTTGGACGCTCCCTTGGATGGTGATGTGGTTGCTGCCTGGGTTGCTGGATTTTTCGCGCATGCCCTTCGTGAGACGTACGCCAAGCCGGGTCGGGCAGCGGCCTAGAAAATAGTAGCGGCCAGGCTTGGGTCGCCCATCGCCATAAAGCCGCAATTGCGGCATTCCTCTTGAATTTTCCCGTAGAGGAAGGCTTGGCCACTTAAATCGAGCATAGCGCCACCCGCTGCGGTTAGGACGCCATCGCCTGCTGCGGTGTCCCACTCCATCGTTGGCCCAAAGCGCGGGTAAAGATCGCCTTGGCCCGCCGCAATCAAGCAAAACTTCAAAGAAGAACCCCGACGCACCAATTCCGAGACGGGCACCTTCTTCAAAAATGCCTCAGTAGCGGGATCTTGATGAGAGCGTGAGACCAATACGGCTAAGCCATCAGCTGCCGCGCGCGTCCTGATCCGTTGCCAAGCACCAGTTTGATCAATCTGCCAAGCCAAACTTGAGTTTGGCCGCGAGTCTCCGACCCAAGACAAACCGGTTTCAGGCATAAAAACGATACCAATTACGGGTCTACGTCGCCGTATAAGAGCAATATTGACGGTATAGTCTGGGTCTCCCGTCACAAACTCCCGCGTGCCATCGAGAGGATCGATCAAAAGAAAATCATCGTCGGGATCGGCTAGGGCTAACAATCCATCCTCTCCCTCTTCGGTAATCAAGGGAACATGAGGCAGAAGTGTGCTTAACCCCGCCAGAATTACCGCATTTGCGGCGAGATCTGCATCGGTGACAGGTGAGCCGTCAGATTTCGCGACGGCATGAATTCCTGTGCGCTTTACTTCCAAAATTGCTGCACCCGCGCGTCGCGCCAATGCTTCAAGCGCGACCACCAAATCGTCTGGCTCTGAGGCAATTGAGCTGTCGGGATGTTGCATATCAACCTAAGTGGAAACTGGGCAGCCAGAGTCGGCTCTGTTTCATGGCAGGATTTTGAGTTGGTGAATACAGTCGTCGATCAAAAGCGTTGCGCCAAACCCGCTACATGGTCGATCAAGACGGAGGCCTCTTCGGGGCCGTATGGTTTAGCAGGGCTGTGCCCCCACACTGGGCCCGGCCAAGCAGGATCGCCCTCCGCGCGCCCAACGACATGGACATGAAGCTGGCGTACTATGTTGCCGAGCGCGCCAATATTAACCTTGCCCACCTCAGGCAAACCGCCAACCAACACACCAAGCGCTTGAATCTCCAACCAAAGCTGCTGAGACTCGCTCGGCGACAAGTCAAATAGTTCGACCGCCCCCACTAACCTCGGGACAGCGACCAGCCAAGGATAACGCGCGTCATTCATAACCCGCACCTCACACAAGGGGAATTGTGCGGCAAACAAGGTGTCGGCTGCTAAGCGGGGATCGAGCAAAAACGCCATTTAGCTCACAAAGCTCGACCGCAAAGGGATCGCAGCCCAATAGTCAAACTCCAGAATGGCATCTGGGCTGTCAGGGCCTTGGAAGTCATAGGCCGAGACATTCTTTGTTGCGATCAAGCGCAAGCGTAACGCACCATGACCATTACTTAGCAAAGCTTTGTCGAGCACTTCGCTCCACGCATAAATCGTATCGCCCGCGAACAATGGATTGATATGCCTGCCGGCATTTATGGCGAGAATTTCAGCGGCATTGGCTAGTCCATTAAAAGCTAAGGCGCGGGCAATTGAAATCACAACCCCGCCGTAAATAAGCCGCTTGCCCTGGCGTGACTGAGATTGGGCGATGGCGTCGAAATGCACTTTGGCGGTGTTTTGATAAAGCCGCGTGGCGATCTGATGTTCAGCCTCTTCAACGGTCATACCGTCCACATGATCAATGCACTCCCCAATCTGATAATCCTCAAATGCATAAGGGGAACCAGCCAATTCATTGTCATACGTGCCTGACCATGTCGGTGCCGGAACTGGCAAGTCTTGGGGAGCTACAAAGGAGGGCAATTCTGGAATGACCGGGTTAGGGGCCAGCGCGTCGGGGTCGCCCTTATGAACCATCACCCAGCGGACATAGCTGAGGATGGCTTCGCCTTGCTGATTGAAGCCCGTCGTGCGCACATAAACCACGCCGGTCTTGCCATTGGAGTTTTCCTTGACACCAATTACCTCAGAGATGGCGGAAAGTGTGTCCCCCGGGAAAACAGGCGCAAGAAACCGACCGTCAGCATAGCCTAGGTTGGCGACTGCGTTAAGACTAATATCCGGCACTGTTTTTCCAAAGACGGTATGAAACACCAAGAGAGGGTCAACTGGCGCCGCATCTAAATCGCCATCACGAGCAAAAGCATCGGAGCTATAAAGCGCATAACGCGAACCCGTCAGCGCCGTGTAAAGCGCGACGTCGCCCTCCGTGACGGTCTTTGGTGTTGCGTGCCGTAACACCATGCCGACTTGGAAATCTTCAAAAAATAGTCCCGGATTTGATTTGGTCATTAAGCTGCCTTTCTGCGCTTTGGTTAGCGAGCGATGGTCCCCGCTGCAAGGCTTTGAAGCGCTCCCAGATGGCGACCAATGGTCACAAGCGCGACAACTCTTTGGGTTGAACCATCCGACAGCAGATTGGCCAAAGCGTGGCGCATCAACCTATTGTGATAGCCAAACCTGTACATGGTCCCACTGAAAACGAGATTGCACCCTCAAAGACATAGCGCGAGGGCCGAAAGCGCCCTATATCAGCGCTTCTGGGATCCTGTTTTGGGGGTAGAGGTTTGAGCTCTGGATTATTGGCGCTGTTGGACGATGTCGCAGCGATTGCGAAAATTGCGGCAGCAAGTTTAGATGATGCGGCAGCTCAGGCTGTTAAAGCTGGTGGCAAAGCTGCCGGTAAGGCTGCTGGCATTGTGATTGACGATGCTGCCGTAACGCCGCGCTATGTCGTTGGCTTTGCATCTGAGCGCGAGCTCCCTATTATCGGCAAGATTGCTTGGGGTTCGCTCAAGAACAAGTTGATCATCCTGCTGCCGGGCGCGCTGTTCTTAAGTTACTTTCTGCCGTGGACGATTACCCCCCTCTTGATGCTGGGTGGGGCCTATTTGTGCATGGAAGGATATGAAAAGGTCATGGACCTTGTCCGGCCTCATGATGGCCATGGCGATGATGATGCCGCCGACGATGGTGACAAAACCTCCCTCGAACTGGAAAATGAGAAGGTGGCCAGCGCGATCCGGACCGATTTCATTCTGTCGGCTGAAATCATGGCAATTACGCTATCGACTGTCGCAACCGCACCATTGTGGCTGCAAGGCGGAGTTCTCGCCGTAGTTGGTCTTGGCATGACTGCTTTGGTTTATGGGGCGGTTGCTTTGATTGTGAAGGCCGATGATGCGGGTGCAGCTATGGCGCGCTCCACCAATGGCGCGATCGCAGCATTTGGGCGCGGGCTTGTTCTGGGTATGCCAGTCTTCCTGAAGATCTTAAGCTATGTTGGCATGGTTGCCATGTTGTGGGTTGGCGGCGGGATCATGGTGCATGGCCTCTACGAGCTTGGCTATCCGGCACCCGAGAAGGTTATTCACGGGTTGGCCACGTCTGTTGCCACAGCTGTCCCGGCACTTTCGGGCTTTGTGACATGGTTGGTCAGCGCAGCCATAGCTGCCGTGATCGGCTTGGTGATTGGTGCACTTGTAGAGCCAATCGCACATAAGGCGCTGGTTCCTGCCTTCAGCGGCCTGAAAGGGCTATTCAACCGGAAAGCGTGAATTAAACATTTATTAACCAGCTTGACCTGAAGGCAAGGATGGGTCATTTGTTATAACAAATGACCTTTGTGCATTCTCCTTCGCGTTATGTCTGTTCAGCAGCCAGTGCGCCAACCACCTGGTACCACGCATCAGCGAGGCGTCCGTTTGACCGGACGATGCCCCTAATTGGGGAAACAACCGCCGACGTTGTGATCATTGGCGCAGGCTTTACCGGGGTTTCCGCAGCGCTAGACCTCGCGACCGCAGGCCTGAAGGTGATCATACTTGAGGCAAATGAGATTGGCGCCGGGGCCTCTGGCCGAAATGGCGGCCTCGCCTGCTCTGGCTGGCGCCATGATCAGAAGTGGTTGGAAGCTCGTATGGGGCGCGAGGACGCCCGAAAGTTATGGTTGCTGGCGGAGGATGCAAAAGCCGATCTTCTTGCGCGGATGCATGATTTCCATATCGATGCCGATTGGACGCCCGGCCAAATCTTCGCCGCCCACACGGCCCGCTTGATGCAAGACCTAGACGAAGACGCGGATTATATGGCCCGTGCCTACGGTTATGAGCGTCCACGTCGGTTGGACCGAGAGCAAGTCTCGCATGCGCTCGGTACATCTGCTTATCATGGTGGCTGGCGCGACCCTTCTGCAGGTCACGTTCACCCGCTCAAACTGCTCTTTGGCCTGACGCAGGCTGCCCTAGTCGCCAAAGCTAATCTGCATGAATTCAGTCGCGTGATCGAAGTGGGGTCCGGAAGCGGCAAGCATTATGCGAAGACCCAAACGGGAAAAGTGGTTGCCAATCACATCCTATTGTGCGGCGATGGCTATCTCGATGGGCTTGAGCCTGATGTCGAGGCTCGCGTTCTCCCGATCGGTAGTTTCGTCATTGCGACTGAACCACTCCCCGCCAATAGCCCGATTTTACCTCAACATGATTCAGCCATGGATACCCGTTTTGTTGTCAATTATTGGCGCAAGACAGCGGACAGACGTCTGGTTTTTGGAGGGGGTGAGAAATACACGCCAAGCTGGCCCAGCGACATAGAAAGTTTCGTTCGGCGCAATCTGGTGAAAATCTATCCTGAACTCAGCGACATTCCGATTAGCCATGCATGGGGCGGTGCTCTTGGCATTACGCCAACCCGCTTGCCTTACCTGCGTCAGGTACGACCTGGCTTATTGTCGGCTTCTGGTTACTCTGGTCAAGGAGTTGTTCTAGCACCCTATTTTGGACGCATATTGGCAGCCTGCGTCTTGAGCCAACACCGAGATTACGATGTCTTGGGGCGAATGCCAGTGCCGCATTTTCCCGGCGGTCGTGCACTTCGTTGGCCACTTTTGACCGCAGCCATGTCTTGGTATGCGCTGCGAGATAAACTACCGTGACACGATGCAATGGCTGAGGAGGCCAAAACGTGAAGCTTTCTGACCCCCGCCTGTTTCGTACCCAATGCCTGATCGATGGCCAATGGATCGGTACGGTCGAAGAGGATATTTTCAACCCCGCGACTGGTGCTGTTTTAGGTAAAGTTCCAAGATTGGGTCGCGACGCGGCAGAGCAGGCTGTAGCGGCAGCCAACGCAGCCTTGCCAGCTTGGAGGGCTCAAACCGCAAAGGACCGAAGCGCGATCTTACGCCGTTGGTTTGATTTGATCTTACGCCACCAAGAAGACTTAGCCCAAATCCTGACAGCGGAACAAGGCAAGCCCATCTCCGAGGCGCGGGGTGAGATTGCTTATGCCGCTTCCTTCATTGAGTTTTTCGCCGAAGAAGCCAAGCGTATCTATGGCGAAACCCTACCTTCGCCGAAGGCCGACGGTCGCATTATGGTGCTACGCCAGCCTTTAGGCGTCGTTGCCGCCATCACTCCATGGAATTTCCCAGCGGCCATGATTGCCCGCAAAGTTGGCCCAGCGTTGGCCGTGGGTTGCACTATGGTGTTGAAGCCGGCACCCGAGACACCCTTTACGGCGCTGGCTTTGGCCGAATTAGCGTGTGAAGCTGGTGTGCCAGCAGGTGTGCTGAATGTCGTGACAGGCGATGCTGTCGCGATTGGACAAGCTTGGTGCGCAAGCGAGATTGTGCGTGGGCTGTCTTTCACGGGCTCTACGCCCATCGGCAAGCTTCTTATGCGCCAGTGCGCTGAGACAGTGAAGAAGTTAGGCCTAGAGCTTGGTGGCAACGCACCCTTTATCGTATTTGATGATGCCGATGTGGATGCCGCCGTCGACGGGGCCGTCGCTTCCAAATTCCGCAACATGGGCCAAACCTGCGTGTGTGCAAATCGTATTTATGTCCAAGACCAAATTCACGATTCCTTCGTTGCCAAGCTGACCGCCAAGGTCGCGGCAATGAAAGTAGGCCCGGGTACAGATGATGGCGTTACGCAAGGCCCTTTGATCAATCAAGCAGCGCTTGCCAAAGTCCAAAGCCATGTAGCTGATGCCCTAAGCCAAGGTGCGACCATACAAACCGGCGGTAAGATAAGTCCTTTAGGCGGAACATTCTTCGAGCCCACAGTGATTACTGGCGTGACATCAAGGATGAAGTTCGCGCACGAGGAAACCTTTGGCCCAGTTGCTCCGATATTCCGCTTTCAAACCGAAGCCGAAGTGATTGCGGCAGCCAATGACACGCCATTTGGCTTACAAGCCTATTTCTATACCAAGGATTTGGCCCGAGCTTTCCGGGTTTCTGAGGCCCTCGAAACAGGGATCGTTGGGGTGAATTCCGGCCTGACATCTTCTGAGGGCGTACCCTTTGGTGGGATCAAGCAAAGCGGCTTGGGACGCGAGGGGTCACACCACGGGGTCGAGGAGTATCTTGAACTCAAATACGTCTATTTGGGCGGAATTACGTGATCAGAAACTGTGCATAATTACGCGCCATTCTATCGGCGTTAATCTTTGTTAACCAATCTTAGCTTAGATTTAACAAAGTGAATCAAAACGAGCGGATGCGTACAGAAAGTGCCATTAGACTTGTCAGCCTTTTTGGCCCAATGGGGGCGTGATGTCGTAACGGCGGGCGGGGCCGCGGTCGTGGCTGGCTATCTGGCGTATCGCTATGGCATTCAAAGGCGTATCCCTATTTCCAGCCCGAGAGCGAGTGCTGCGATTGCTGCCTCAGGTTCAGTCGCGCTTGTTTGGCCCGATCATGATGATGGCGAGGGCTGGGGTGAGCCAGAAGAGGAGGCCGACGCCTCAACCCGAACAACCCTGCTGAAGCGGCTTGGCCTCAAGGCTGGGGACACAGCAGAAGAGCCTTCGACATTTGATATTCTAGAAGCCCTGGTCGCAGCCTCCGCAGAACTCGGCACACGCCTAACCTTGCTGCGCCAGAGAGGGGAGGCCTTCACCCTGTCGGTCTTGGGGCTGGAAGTGATGGGCAAGCCGCATGGCGCGAAAGCAATTGTTTGGTTGACCCCAGGTGCAGCCGCCGGAGACCTTGCCGGGGCCGGACAAGCCAGCTTCCCGGCTTGGCGTACCGACAGCCAAGGTTCGCTCTTATGGGCCAATGCCTCCTTTCTGAAGGCCGTGGAAGCCGTTGATTTGGAGGATGCGCGCGCGCGCGACAGCGCCCTGGACCAAAAGGCACGCGACGATGCCGCGCAAGCAGCAAAAGGGCTAGCTTCAACCCACACGCGCGCCATTACCATTGATGGCAAACGCCGGATGCTGCGGATCAGTCTTTTCCCTGCCGACGATGGGGCGTCTGGTATTGCCTTTGATGTCACAGAAGAAATTGAGGTGCGCGACACGTTGGCCCGAGAAGCCAAAGCGCATGAGGAGACGTTGAACCATTTAACCGACGCGGTCGCTGTCTTTGACTCCACCCGTCGTCTGACAACACACAATAGCGCCTTCTCAAACTTGTGGGGCCTAGAAGATGCTTGGTTGAATGATGGCCCCACCCATGGTGAGTGGCTCGACCGGTTGCGTCAATCGGCCAAGATCGCGGCGACGCGCGACTTTGCCGCGTGGAAGGCAAAGGAGCTATCGCACTATCAAGAGCCGGGACTTATTCCTGACGAGACTTGGACAATGCCAGACGGCCGCATCCTGCGTGTGGCCCGCCAGCGTCAGCCCTCCGGCGGTCTCTTGATCCTGTTCGAAGACATCTCTGACAAAATGGGTCTACAGGCGCGGTTTAAAACCTTGATCGAAGTCCAGCGCGCCACTTTGGATAAATTGGGCGAAGGGGTGGCTGTGTTTACGGCTGATGGGCGGCTATCTTTAGCCAATAGCGCCTTTGCCCGCATGTGGGGTCTTGATCAAGGCTTCCTCGAAGCACTGCCTGAGTTTGATTTGGTCGCAGAGCGCGCAATCCTCGTGCATCGGGATCCTGCCTTTTGGAGCGAGTTGAAAGCCCGGATATCTGACCCATCACCCCGATCGCGTCAGGAGAAGCAGGGTGAATTTGTCTGTGCGGATGGCACAAGCCTCACATGGCTGACCCGTCCCCTGCCCGATGGTGCAACTTTGGCGGCCTTCGCTGATGTCACCGCCGCGCGTGAAGTGGAAACAGCGCTGCGGGATAAGGCTGCAGCTTTCCAAGATGCCGATCGCCTCAAGACTGAGTTTGTACGCAATGTCAGTTACCAATTGCGCACGCCACTTACGACCATTGGCGGCTATGCCGAGCTTCTGGCGGCAGGTGTTGGCGGCACGCTGACCGAGTCCCAATCCGACTATCTGAACGCCATCGGCTTGGCATCCAGCCAATTGGAAAAGCTGATTGAGAATATCCTCGACCTTGCCATGATTGATGCAGGCCAGATGTCGCTGGATCTGGGCGATGTAAGCTTGGCGGAAACCCTCGAAGTCACCGCTGAAATTGCCCGCACGAACTCGGTCAATGACCAAGTGCGGATCGTGGTTGAGTGCGACGATAGCGCCGGGATCATCCGGGCCGACAAAGCGCGTATCCGGCAGATCTTGTTCAATCTTGTCTCAAATGCGCTCCGCTTTACCGGCAAGGGCGACACGATCACGATTGGAGCGCGCCGTTTTGACGACACAGTCCGTCTGTGGGTGAGTGACACAGGCCCAGGGATCGACATGGCGCGGCAGGCTTCTGCATTTGAAGGCTTTGCAGATGGCGACCGGCGCGCAGGCGTTAGTCTGGCGCTGGTTAAGCGGTTTGTGGAATTGCATGGTGGCTGGGTGTCATTGGCATCACCAAATGCCAAGGGTGTCACGGTATCTTGCTATCTGCCTGCCAAGGCCACCCACTTGCATGCCGCACCAGAGCTGGACTTGGTCAGCTAGGTCAGATCTCACGCGCTTGCGTAAGTTAAGCTGTCTTCCTGATGGGTGGAGATTGCACTAGCCAAAGCCGCCTCAATGCCTTTTGCCAATGATTCTGGGGTTACGGGCTTGGCAATATGGACGTCGCAGCCGGCATCAAGCGCCTGTTCGACGTGCTCTTTCATCGCATTAGCGCTGAGCATCGCGATTGGTGTTCGGGGTAGGTTCGAGGTCAGCTCAAGCGCCCGGATCGCTTGGGTGGCTTTCAAGCCGTCCATTTCCGGCATCTGCATATCCATCAGGACAACATCAAACGTGCCCGATTCAAAGGCTTCCAATGCCTTCACACCATTTTCGACAACGGTGAGATCCACGCCATAAGGCTGCAGGATCATCGCGACCACGCGCTGATTGGTTGGATGGTCTTCCGCCAATAGAATTCTCAGCAAGCGAGACGGCTCGCCCTCTTGCGCTACTACTGGCTGCGATGTGCTTGGCTGCATCGAGCGGAAAATATCAAAAGCGTCCAGAGGCATCGACCGGCTCAATGGTAGCTTTACCAAGAAGGTTGAGCCTTGGTTCGGAATCGACACAACGCTGATTGTGCCTTCCATCATTTCCGTCAACGCCTTACAGATCGACAGGCCTAGACCCGTGCCTCCAAATTGGCGCGTGATGGAGCCATCGGCTTGCTCAAAACGATTAAACAAGCGGGCTCGGGCCTCTTTATCAAAGCCAATACCTGTATCGGCAACCTTGATGATGAGGGTTGCAGGCTCACCATCATTTTCGGGCTCTGTGACCTCTATCTGAACGGTGACCCCACCTTCCTTCGTGAACTTCACGGCATTTGAGGCAAGGTTGGAGACAATTTGGCGGATGCGAACCACATCGCCTTTGAACAGGCCGCGGGCATTGGGGCCGAACGTCAGGCTAAACTTCAGGAACTTTTCCGTTGCGGCAGTCTGCATCAAATGCACCGCAGCCTCAATAGCCTCGTTTAGATCGAACGTGTCGACTTGCAAGGATAGCTTGCCCGCCTCAATCTTTGAAACATCGAGAATGTCCGTCAAGAAACGCTCAAGGGTCTGGCCCGATTGGCGGATCAAACTGACCATCTCAAACTGCTCGTCAGTTAATGCCGTGCGCCCCAGTGCACCAGCTAAGCCGATCACGCCGTTGAGGGGTGTCCGGATTTCATGGCTCATATTGGCGAGGAACACGCTCTTGGCTCTGCTGGCAGATTCCGCCGCCGCGCGCGCTTGACGAATTGCAGCCTCCGATCGGCTGTTGCGCAATACGTAGGCCAGTTGATGTGTAATCAGACGCCAATTGATCGGCTTTACGACAAAGGAAGTAGCCCCGGCGGCAAAGGCCAAATCAATCGCTTCCATGTCATCGCGGCCGGTAATCACAACGACCGGAATACCGATAAGGCGAGGATCGCGGCCCATAGCTTCCATCAGCTCAAAGCCATTCATATTCGGCATATCAAGGTCGACCAGCGCGACATCAAAATCGGCTTTGCGGAGGAGTTCCAAAGCGACCAAGCCGTCTTGAGCGACGCTAACTTCTATGCTGGGACTGCTGAGATGGGAAACTGCAAACTCGCGCAGAATGGGGTCATCATCGACTACCAAGACCCGGGCGAAGTCGGTTCGGACAAAATTATCAATGCTGGCGGTTGGACTTGTCATCTATCCACCCAGCCTGAATGATGCGGCCGAACGCAAGGCCAACCAACCAAAGAGCACGGCTGC
>CALRLV020000025.1:0-14886 GCA_943368895.1 Ferrovibrio terrae | reverse complement strand
AGCATTGTGACCCCCCTCAAGACCTTTCTGCGCCGTGTCTCGGGCAATAGCCATATCGGCTTGATTGTCATCAATATGACTGAAGGGGCCGATAGCGTCTCGCTGAAATCCAGCCTCACGCAATTAATGCGCGAGCGTCGCAAGTTGGGCGACCTGACAGCCGGTGGCGCAGATGATAATTTCAACATTTTCGACACCCAACAATTGGCCGATACTTTGTCGGGCACGATGGGTCTTTTGACGTCTCTTCTAGGCGCAGTGGCCGCCGTCAGCTTGTTGGTGGGGGGTATCGGGATCATGAACATCATGCTGGTCAGCGTCACCGAGCGCACCCGCGAGATTGGGCTTCGTCTCGCAGTTGGTGCGCTGGAGGGAGAAGTCTTGCTGCAGTTTCTGATTGAGGCAGTCGTGCTGTCGGCGTTGGGCGGACTGATTGGCATTCTCTTGGCAACAGCAGCTTCGATTGGCCTCTCCTCGCTCATGAATTTGCCCTATCGGTTTGATCCGGGGATCAACCTATTCGCGCTCTTCTTCTCAGGCTTGATTGGGGTCATTTTTGGCTATTTCCCGGCCCGAGGGGCTGCGCGCATGGACCCGATTGAAGCGCTTCGCCGCGAATAAGAGCGCGTTTTGATCCGTTGGGATCAAAGATGCGCGCTCATCATTAATTGAAGAAATGCCCTCGGCCATTTTTAGGCAGCCGAGGGCAAATCTGTGATCATGGACCGCTGGCGTTACGCAGCTACGCCGTCATAGACATCCAAACGGCTCGGGTCAGACTGACTGAGCACGCTACGGGCTTTCTCAATCTCTTCGGCACTGCCATGCGCCATCACCAAGAAGCTGTCGGCTTTCACGTCGGTCTCATAACGGACAACACTGTCTTCAGGGACGCCGATGCTGGAGATAGCACCACCCAAGGCACTTAGGCTTCCGATCACCAGCGCGCCTTCGAGCGCTGAGATAACGGCAGTGGCGAGATAGCCGAGCACGACGACTTGGCCGAACACGGGAACGACCATGAAGACACCGCCAAACAAGAGGCCCCACAGTCCGCCCCAAAGCGCACCGCGTGAGCCCCACATTTGGATGCGGTCGCCCATGTTGTAAAAGCCCATAACCTTTTCTTCGGTGTGATAGCCTTTGCCTACGACACTGATGTTCTTCACGCCGATACCGGCTGCTGCAAGTGCTTGCACCGCTTTATCCGCGTCTTCGTGACGAGGATAAACGGCGATGATTGTGTTTGCTTGATCCATAGGTTTCTTCATTTCTAAAAGAGGGGAGGGGAGGATGGCTTGGCGCTATTTGTCGAATTCAATCGTAACGCCGCTTATTGCCAAGGTGAGTTCGAGGCCTTCGCTTTGGGTGTTGAGACGAAGTTCCACGCCCTTGCGGTTGGTTAGACCACCAGTCCCGGCACCAATCGGGCCAATTGTCGCCCCGACGCCTGCGGCTCCGTAAACGCCTTCAAAATCGGCGAGGCTTTTCAGTTTAAAGACTTCGGCGGTACCGTCGATGGTGGAGGCACCGATACCAAGGGCGCTCAAGCCTTTGACGGTGAATGGATAGGTGCGGCCTTTGTAGCTCAAAACCCCGTGGCCCCAGCTATAACCAACCCCAATCGCGATGTTTGTCGCTTTAAACGTAGCGGTTGCGCTCAACGGGGTGGGAGCAGGGCTGGTGACGGGGACAGCCGGGCGCGCTTGAGCCGTGGAGGTGATGCCAAGGGCAGAGATGGCGCACAGGGCCAGAATAGGAACCAATTTCATGATGTGTCTCCAAAAGCCAGATTGGCTGATGGATTTGACTGGTAAGGCTGCACTCGGTTTGCCGACTTGACGCCCATCAATCGTGGCCCCGGCTTTCGCGCCTAAGTGAGGGGCTGGAATGCCTTCGTCCCAATTGGATAGGCCTAGGAGTTATCACATGAACAAGACACGCAATACGCTGCACGAAACCATTCGCGCCCAATCGGTTGAATTGCTCAACAAGCATTTGGCTGCGGCTATCGATCTCCATGCCCAAACCAAGCAAGCCCATTGGAACGTGCGCGGCCCAAACTTTATCGCCATTCATGAGTTATTTGATCGTGTGTCAGAACAAGTTGAGACTTATTCCGATATGTTGGCCGAACGCGCCGGTGGCCTAGGCGGTGTGGCTCAGGGCACTGTGCAAATAGCCACCAAAAACTCATTTCTGGTCCCCTATGATTTAGGCTTGGCCGATGAAAACCAGCATGTATTTGCCGTCGCTGGCAGTTTGGCGGCTTTTGGCCAATCGGTGCGCGAAGCGAGCGCAACCGCCGCCAAATTTGGCGATGCCGACACCTCTGACCTGTTCACCGAGATGTCGCGCGGGATTGATCAGCAACTCTGGTTCGTTGAGTCCCATGTCGCACCGTCTGCTTAAGCATCAGCAATCGACCGTTAGGTCAGCCAAGCCTCACTCTTGGGGCTTGGCGCTGGTCGCTTTCGGCCTGGGGGCGTGCGCGTCCCCATTGCCTATTTCAATTGCGGACAAGGATTTGGTCATGGGGGATCGAATTTGCAGAGGTGAAGCGACCCAAATTTACTTTGCCAACCAAGATGACGTCCTAAGCCCCAGTGCGGTTCAGGTGCTTTCGGTCTTGAGCACCAGCCTCTTGCGCTGCCCGCGCCGCAAGATCCTATTGTTGGCAGTGTCAGGCGATGATGGTGCACCCGCTTTTACCAACGTGGCCGAGCAAAGGCTGTATCGTGTCCGTTCAACCATGTTGGAGCGCGGCCTATCAGAGGGCAGCTTTGACCCGGAGCCGTCGCTCGCCCCGCATCTACGTCTTCCCAAAGGCCCAATAGGCGGGGTTGTGGTTGTAACAAGGCGGTGACCGATCAATTTTAGATTGACTTTGCCGCCCGATGCGCGCGTCATCCAAATTATTCGAGATGGAGATGGACTTTGGGTACGACGCGCGACCTCCTCCGTCAGGGCACTCGGACCATCCATGAGCGCCTTCACCATCATTCAAGCTTTGCGGAATTGATGGACGAAACGATAGCGCTGCCGGGCTATTTGGCGCTGCTTGAAAGCTTATATGGTTATCATCAGGGCCTAGAGCATGCTCTGGACCGCGCCATCTTCCCAGAACGGTCACAGGCACCCACAGTCGATCATCGCAGCCAACGTCTCTTGCACGACATGGAAGAATTACGGCCAAGCAGCCCTGGTCATGCCGGCCATGCACAAGCCGTCGTGCATACTGAGATTAAGTCCTACGGCGCTTGGCTGGGCGTGCTTTATGTGCGCGAAGGCTCGATGATGGGTGGTCGGGCGTTAGCTGCAAAGCTTGATCATTTGTGCGGCGACCAAGCGAGCGGGCGCAGCTTTTTTCAAGGCGGCAGTGGCGATGGGGCATCTTGGCAAAGGCTCTGTCGTGCGTTGGATGGCCTCAATGAACCAGAAGCCCAAGACCAAGCGCTTCAGGCGGCTCTGGCCAGTTTTCAGCTTTTTGACACATGGATGATGCCGAGAACTGGCGTGTCTGCAAGTTTGGGATAGAGCGTCTCTGGCTCTAGGGAACCAATCAACCCCGGAGGCGTTTAACGTCTATGCCCCAGACCCTTGCCTCGCCAACCCTTCCCCCCGAACAGCCAACCCTGACCAATTGCGATAAGGAGCGCATCCACGAGATCAACTCGATCCAAAGCGGCGGCTTTCTGCTCGCGCTTACGCCAGACTGGATTATTGAGCGGGCCTCGGCCAATTGCGGGGAGTTTCTGAACCAGACGCTTGAAGAAATATTGGGGGCAAATCTAACGGCCTTGATCATGCCCGAAGCGGTGCATGCGATCCGCAATCGTCTGTCCTCCCTTTATCGGCAGGATGTGATCGAGCGATTGTTCGCGATTGTTCTGCAGGAAGGCGGTCCAAGCTTTGACCTCGCGGTCCATACCAGCGGCGATTTGATCCTGCTAGAGGCGGAGCTAAGCCAGGAATCGGGTGAGCTAAACGCGGGCTCTATGGTACGGTCGATGATCGACCATGTTCAGCATCAGCATCATGTGACCGACCTAACACATGAAGCCGTCCGACTGGTACAAGCTCTGACCGGATATGATCGTGTGATGATCTATAAGTTCCATCCCGATGGCTCCGGCGAGGTGATTGCCGAACGGTGTCGCCCATCGATGGAACCCTTTCTGGGCCTGCGCTATCCAGCGACGGATATCCCCAAACAAGCTCGGGCGCTTCTGGTCCGCAATCCAATCCGCACCTTGCTAGATATCGATAGTCCACCTTCACCTATCGTGAGCACCAAGACTTTCGCTGATGCATTGACAGACCTATCCATGAGCAGCCTGCGCTCGCACTCGCTCATCCATCTCGAATATCTGCGCAATATGGGTGTGGCGGCAACCATGACGATCTCGCTTCTCAAGAATGGCGCGCTGTGGGGCTTGATCGCGTGTCACCATTTAACGGCCCGCACCATTGGCTACGAGCGGCGTACAACTGCAGAAGTCTTTGGCCAAATCTTGGCTCTGCTCATTGATCGATGTGAGCGGGAAGAACTGATCACATTTGAAGCCTCGACCCGCAAGATTACAGCCGACCTTCTGGCCTCTGTTGCGCTGGCGGGCGTTGCAACCAAGGACGTCGCGCAATTGGCCAATCAATTGGTGAATATCGTCCCCTGCGATGGAACAGCTTTTTGCATCGACGGTAGCGTGACCCTCAAGGGCTCTACACCCTCTTTGGAAGAATTTGAGGTGTTGCGCAGTTTTCTTGACGGCGTCTCCGCTAGCCGTGTCTATAGTAGCAGTGAAATCGAAAGCGTCTGCCCGTCGGCAAATAGCTTTAAGGATCGTGCCGCGGGTATGTTGGCGATCCCGATCTCAACCATTCCCCGCGACTATCTTGTCTTCTTCCGTAAAGAGACCGCGTCGACGGTAAAATGGGCGGGCGATCCGACCAAAACGGTGGAAGTGCTTGGCCCAGGTGAAGTCCGTATCAGCCCGCGAAAGAGCTTCAAGGCGTGGCAGGAAACTTTGCACGGCAAAAGTACGCAATGGACAGATGCGGAGCTGCGTGCCGCGGAAGCTTTGCAAATCACGGTGCTGGAGGTGGTTTTGCGCTTGATCAGTGCCACAGAGGCAGAGCGCAAGGCAGCCAGCCAAACGCAAGACCTTTTGATTGCTGAGCTCAATCATCGGGTCCGAAACATCTTGGGCCTCATCCGAGGCTTGATTTCGCAAACTCGGATCAATGCCAAAGACATGGATACATTCGCCAGCGTGCTGGGTGACCGAGTTCATGCACTCGCCCGTGCGCATGATCAAATCACCGCGAAGAATTGGGGGCCCGGGTCGTTTCAAACTCTCATTGCTACCGAAGCTGAGGCCTATCTGGGGCCAGCCTGCAACACCATTCATATGTCTGGCCCACCTGTATTGTTGATTCCACAAGCATTTTCTACGCTTGCCCTCGTCATCCACGAACTCATAACCAATGCCGCTAAATACGGCGCATTTTGTGGCGAGGGTGGCCATGTCGATATTACTTGGCGGATCGGCCCTCAAGGCGAGCTAATCGGCAATTGGACAGAAATTGGTGGCCCACCGGTGACAGCACCATCTCATCGTGGCTTTGGCTCTACCATCATCGAAGCGTCTATTCCCCACGAGCTGGGTGGAGAGTCCGCGATTACCTTTCTGGCCACTGGTGTGAAGGTCAGCTTCTCCGTCCCTTCCCAATTCGTCGTCATGGAGGAACAGCCGATTAACGCCGCAACAAAGACAGCCGATACGCCCCAAGTTGGCAGCTTGCAGGGCCATGTTTTGCTGGTTGAAGACAATCTCATCATCGCCCTCGACGCAGAAGCCATGTTGCTGAGCCTTGGCGCCGAGCGCGTCTTGGTTGCCAGTAATGTAAAAGATGCGCTGGCAGTTCTTGATCGAGAAAAGCCAAGCTTTGCTTTGTTGGACGTCAATTTGGGAAATCAAAATAGCTTCCCGATTGCCGATCGCTTATTTGAGATGGAGGTGCCGTTCATCTTCGCCACCGGCTATGGCAGCGGCATTAATTATCCCTCAGATCAAAATGCGCGGCCCTTCATCACCAAACCCTATACCAAGGATTCAATTGCGAAAGCCTTGGGTGGGATTGAACCATTTTTCGCCAGCTAATCGTGCCATGTCTGGAACCAAGGCCGCGTCAATACGTTTCTCTTCTATAGGCTGAGCAATCTTGCCAGCGGCCTAAGGACTAGAACGATGAAACCGAAAATCCTGATCTTGTGTTTGACGATGCTGAGCGTCACCTCTTTTGCAGCTTGCAATACCATTCGTGGTGCTGGCCGGGACGTGAGCGCTGGTGGCGAAGTGGTCAGCGACGCGGCTGGCAAAGTTCAATCCGACATCGCGACTTCTAAAGCTAAGCAAGACGCGAAAGACGAAGCCGACCGCAAGGCAGCTGCGCGCGCCAAGCCTTACTCAAACTAGAGCCACGTGCTCGTGTCCAAAAGGACAAATCCTATGAAACGTCAAATAAGTGCCTATCTCTTGGCAGCGTCCGTGCTGTCGCCTGCCTTCTTTGTTCCTGCCGCTATGGCTCAACCTGCTCGCATTGAGTTTGGTCGGGCAGGCGGTGGTTGGGTCGATCAAAATGGCCAACCGACCCGCCGTGAACGCACCGACGCGCAAGACCGCAATATGGAACGGCGCGACAATCGGTTGGACCAGCGCGAAGCTGCCGTCCGTCAAGACCGCCGTGAACTGAACCAAGACCGCAAATCATGGCGCGATACGCGCCGTGGCGCGACTTGGGACCAGGGCGTCCACAATGGCTATTACAATAACCGCAACCAGTGGCGTTACGGCCAGCCTTCGCAATGGCAAATGCGCCAACGCGGCTTCTCCATGGGCTATCGCCCGTGGACGCGTGGTCAAAGCCTAGGCGGCTATAACCAGCGCTTCGTTGAACTTGACTATCGCGGCCACAATCTGCGCGCTCCGCCTCGCGGCTATCGCTGGGTCGAGGATGATCGCGGTGATTATCTACTGGCAGCCATTGTCGGCGGGTTGATTGCGCAAGTGATCATCAATAGCCCGCGCTAGTCTGCTAACGAACGCAGGGCTTACCATGAAAAGGGCCCGGCCAATCAATTGGCCGGGCCTTTCTATTTGAGCGCTTTGCGGACGAACATCACCTAGGAACGGTTCGCTGTCATCTCCCGCTGGTTCTCGCGATGGAAGAACATGGCCTGGCTGATTGTCGCCGTTACCGTCTCTGGCAGGAAGGGCTTGGTGATTAAATAGGTCGGCTCAAGAGTCTCACCGCTGAGGAGGCGCTCAGGGAAGGCGGTGATGAAAATCGCTGGCACATCGCACATCGTTAGAATGTCGGCCACCGCATCAATACCCGACGTGCCATCTGCCAAGCGAATATCGGCTAGGACCAGATCTGGTTGGGCTTGTTCGACCAATCGGACGGCTTCACGGCGGGTGGTTGCCACACCGATGACGCGGTGACCAAGGTCTTCCACCAAAGTCTGCAAATGCATGGCGATGATCGACTCATCTTCAATAATAAGGACTTGGCCGATCGATTCTGACTGTATGGCGGCGCGTGCCGTCTGGATTTCTTCGGCAATGTCAACGGCGGATTTCCCGAGCACAAGACCCGCTTCATCATGGCTAAAGCCCTCTACCGCTGTCAGGAGAAGGGCGCTGCGCTCTGGTCGAAGCTTTGGGTCAAGTGCGGGCGCGACAGAGGTCCAAACCGCGTGGAACAGTCTAAACAATTCCACCTTCGGCGGATGGGCGGTGGAGATCTGGGTTGGTGCGGCCAAAATGGCCTCTAGCGCCGCGCGAACGCAGGCGTCCCCGCTCACTTGCGAACCGGTCATGGCGCGCGCATAACGGCGCAGGATTGGAAGGTGCGGTCCGAAATTGGCAACTGCTGACATGGAATTCTCCTCAAGGCTTGCTCCGCGACAACGCACATCTTGGAAATAAGTTCCCGTCCTATGGAACGATTTGAAACCGGCCGCGTTGGAACCCTATCTGGGGCGGCCTGAAACCTACCCCGACCCTGCTGAAGACTTGCTCGCGCCACCTCGATCCAGCGGGATCGGGATGCGCTTTATCACAGATCGGACCCGCTGCGTGACTCAGTCGCCACCGCCCCTAATTGATCCGCTGAACGACCCTAATACGAATCCATGTGTAGAACTTGAACCAGAGCTTGGCCCAGACCTCATCGACGACCCAATCGTCGCGGGCCTGCGTACCTTATATCGCGAAGTCTTGGCTGAGCCTGTGCCAGACGAGTTCACGGATCTCCTTGCCCAGATTGATGCAGCCCTTGCCGCGATACCCGTCGATCCGGCCGCAGCGCCAAATGTTGAGACTGAAAAAGAGCCAGGCTCATGACCGGCGACCGTTTGCATTTTGCCCGTCGGGGTATTGCCGCCGTGCCGGTGAAGGTCCCTGAAGTCGATGTGGAGCAAGCCCGCGCCCTCGCTGCAGAATTTGCTTCCAAGCTCGTCTTGGTAATCCCCCCGTTACGGGCTTTCGCGCGTGGCCTGTGTGGGCGGGCCGATCTGGCTGATGATTTGGCACAAGAAGCCCTCGCGAAGGCTTGGGCGGCGCGCGCCAGCTATTTGCCTAACACGAACTTCAAGGCTTGGATCTTCACCATCCTGCGCAACCATTATTATTCTTGGTGTCGCAAGCAAAGGCGCGTTGCCCCCTGGGACCCTGATGCCGCAGATAAGCTGTTGGTGTGCGAGCCCGCGCAGCAAGGCCATCTGGCATTAGCCGAGTTAGCCGCAGGTTTGCAGGCTTTGCCGGCTCAACAACGCGAAGCCTTAATACTCGTCGGTGCTGGTGGATTTGCCTATGAAGAAGCGGCGCAAATCATCGGCTGCGCAGTTGGCACCGTAAAAAGCCGAGTGGCCCGGGGGCGCGCTTTTTTGCGGGACTTTGTCGATAGTCGACAGCGTGATCTCAGCCAAGCCAGACCAACAAGTGCGGAAGCCAGTCAGGCGATTTTAGGTGAACTCCGCCGCCTTGATCCCAACAGTCATTGATGTCGACACCACGTATTTCCGCTTTCTGGCACAGGTGGTTTCAAAACCAGTCTTTGCGCAGCCTCTTGCTGGCGGCCGTAGGCGGGGCATTGGTTCCTGTGTTTCTGATCAGCTTTGGGCAGGCTTTTGCGCGGCTAGCCCATGACCGCGAAGTCGTCCAATCCAGTCTGACGGATCAAGTGTCGATTTCGGAAGAACAAGCCCGGCATGTCATTGAAACGGGTCAGCAGGCTTTGGTGCGCTTGGCTGACCGTCTTGATGTCCGGCAAGGAACACCTAAGTGCCGAGAAACTTTAGCGATTGCCTTGGTCGGTATGCCGTTTGTTTCAAACCTCGCTCGGATTGACGCTAAGGGAAAAATCCTGTGTGCAGCGCATCCTATCTATGTGACCTCCGACGTCAGTGATCGGACTTGGTGGCAGGAATTGTCGCCGAGTCCGGAATTATCGGCTGCGGGACCTTTGATCGATCGCGCGACAGGTCAACCAAGTCTGATCCTCGCGCTGGGTCTCCGGAACCCGCAAGGCAAAGCAGAAGGACATATTGTCTTTGGTATGGACCTGAACCGCTTGGAACAGGACCTCAATCGCCGCATGCTCGACCGGCGTGCGCGGCTGACCTTGACGGATCCTGAGGTGGGAAATGGTGTCGTGAATGCAAGCCGCGATAGCCAAGGCCGCACATGGTCAGCCGTCAGCCAAGTCCTTGTGCCAAAGCATTTAGCGGTTCGCTATGCGATGCCCGACAAGGTTCTATACTCATCGACCTTCTTTCATATGGCGACCGATATTGCGCTGCCTTTGATCGCACTCTTGTTTGCAGGGGCCGCGACTTGGTTCGCGATGGAATATTGGGCCATCCGCCCGATTGAGCGGCTTAGACGCATTGCCAAGCATTATGGGGCGGGTCTTGTACCCGAGAATCATGTGGGCGACGCGTTTGAGCCGCAGGAATTGCTTGAGCTGCATGAAGAAATGGTCGCCATGGCTGCCCGCGTGGACCTGCGGGACCGTCATCTCATTCAAATTGCCAAGCAAAAGGACGCTTTGGTTCGCGAGCTGCATCACCGGGTCAAAAACAATATCCAAGTCGTGTTGAGTTTGTTGAGTTTGCAGGCCCGTCAGCTTGAGACCCCAGAACAGCGCGCGCCCTTGGAACAGGTCCAAGCCCGGGTAACGGCCTTGGCATTGGTTCAGCGTTTGATCGTCGAAAGTGACGATCCGGCACATGCTTCGACCATTGATGTGCAGCTTTTGCTCACAGATCTATGTGCGCAAATCCGCCGTAGCTATCCGGTTCAAATGCAGCGGATCAAAATTGAGTGCGCGTGCGATCCATTGCCGATTGCAACTGACTTGGCCGTGCCCATCTCCATGTTTGTGGTGGAGGCTCTGACCAATGCGATCATCCACGCTTTTCCCGGTGACGCGACCGGCCAGGTCCATGTTTCCTTGCAAATCGATGCGCAAAAGCTGGTTTGTCTGCAGGTTTGCGATACCGGGGTTGGTTGGGCCGAAACGACCTCCAAGCTTGGCACTGGCCACAGTCTGTTGACGGCGTTTGGACGCCAATTGGGCAGCAAGCTGACGCTCTCGCCCTACAATGGCGGTGGGTCTTGCGTCGGGGTCAGCTTCTTACTGACCAGCCCCTGAGCCGATCCGACCTAAGCGAAAAGGGAACCTAAGTTGGAAGCCAGCGTTTGATCTGCATGGCGTGGGCCATGTGGACCCACCTTCACGGAAAGGAAAACCGACATGCTACGTTGGTCGATAAGTTTCTTGATTTTAGCCTTGATTGCAGGGGTGCTGGGTTTTGGCGGCGTAGCCAGCGCTTCAGTGGATATCGCCAAGATCCTCTTCTTCGTCTTCGCGGTTCTGTTTCTCATCAGCGCCATTGCAGCTGCCCTTCGAGGCAGGTTGCCCAGTTAACTCACCCCCCCCTCACTTCGAATTGGAATTCAACATGAAGACTCTCTCAATTGGGCTGATTGCCTTGGCTAGCTGCTTAGGTGCGTGCACCACGACCGGCAATATGGAACGTAACGCAGGGGCCGGTGCCGCGATTGGTGCGCTCGCCGGTGCGGTCATTGGCAATAATACAGGCAGTGGCGATGCCGGGAACGGCGCTGTCGTTGGTGCCGTCATTGGCGGTACGGCTGGTGCTGTGCGTGGCTATAGCTTGGATCAAAGACGCGATGAATGCGCCACAGCCCGGCGTGGACCTACTTACCGCGATCGCAATGGTTCCTATTATTACGTCATCCCCGGTACCAACCGCACATGTTGGTCGCGCAATCAGACGCCGCGCGGTCTGTAAGCCCTATTGCCCCTTCCCTTTCGGGGAGGGGCATCCCTTCAAGCTAACCAAACCGACATCCCGCCAAACAGACAACTCCCCCACCAAGGTGAGGGAGCTGGGCCGGTTTGGCTTTTTCTGCTGTTGACGCACCCCAAAAGTTGGCCGCCGCACTCGGGGTGGAGTGCGACGGCCAAGACCAAGTAACAAACAGGGGGATCACAGTGGGGACTGTGGTGTTTGATGCTTGGTTCAGGCCCGTTGCGGCATCCAGCTAGAGGACCATGACGGATGCCGATGGGCTTGAAGAATTAGTGCTTGGAACGATCTGTCATGTCGCGAGGGCGACTGGATTCCCATTTGCTGACCTGCTTTTCGGCCTCTTCTTTGGTGATGCCATAACGCTCTTGCACGGCACCTTTCAGCTTTTGTAGGTCGCCGCTGACGCGCATGAAGTCATCGTCGGTCAGCTTGCCCCATTCGGACTTGGCTGCGCCGATGAACTGATCAAATTGGCCTTTGATGGTATCGTTATTCATGATCTTCGCCTTTGGTTGGGAGGTAATGATGAAACGCGCTAGAGGGCATCTGGTTCCCGGCTCAGTCCATGTTCGTAGCGCGACTTGGCCATTGACCAGTCTGCCAATTGCCCAAAGAAACCATCAATCCACCCAGCTCTGTCGGATGTCCTGTCGAGATAATAGGCATGCTCCCAGACGTCGCAGACAAGCAGGACAACCAGGCTCGGGTCATCCAGAAGCGTCTCGGCATCGCGTGTCAGCTCCAATCGGACTGCACCTTCATGGTCAGCGACCAGCCAGATCCAGCCAGATCCAACCCTAGTTTTGCCTAAGGCAATGGCGGCGTCGGTAAAGCCCGCGAAATCTCCGAACTTGCCATTTATGGCGATCTCGAGACTGCCCTCCGGACGGGTAAGGCCGGCGGCTTGGTGGCAGGTCCAAAAGAAGCCGTGATTGAGGGCTTGACCGGCTTGTTCCAAGAGACCGTGGGCGTCAATGCTGCGGGCAAAGCTGATCACCTCAACGGCGGTCTCAAATTTCTTGACCATCGGCTCCATCAATCGGTTCGCGCCGTCGACATAGCCCTGATGGTGTTTGCCCAAATGGACGCCCAAGGTTTCCGCGCCGGTGATGGGTGCCAAGGCGGTGACTTCGAACGGCAGACTGGGTAGCACAAAGGTACCGGAAGATCGGTTGAAAACCCCGAAGGATTCATCGGGCGATAGGGTATGTCCTTCAAGTGTCATCGGGACCTCCAAGGGTAGAAAAGGTGTCGCAAAATGGGGTGGTGCGCGGATGCGCTTCGGTGAATTCCCAGCTGTCAAAGTCTTGCGCGTAAAGCTGTAGGACATTGTTCGCTTCAGGACTCGCCAGGCATTCGGCGGGATTGATTGGTTTGGATTTAGGTGCAGGGCGCATTGGTATCTCCTTGTGGAGGAGTTACGCCCCCACCCGCACGCGGTTCCAAAAATTTCTGCGTTCGCCTTTCGGAAAGGAACCCTTTTTTCGTGTTGGCGTTGATGGACTGATGCTGGCCTTTGCTGGCGTGATAAGGATCAAGTCCATGCAGCCAGCTCCCCCTGATGCCCCGCGTACGACCATTCTGCCAAGCCTCGAGGGGCTATTGCGCTTTCTGCCGCAAACGGCTGAGCCGACCGACCGACGCGTCGCGATTGTTGGCACTTTTCCGCCGCGGCGGTGCGGAATCGCAACCTTTACCGCAGACGTCCGGCGCTCTTTAAACCTCTTGGACGGCTGGGCCTGCGACCTAGTTCGCATCTTAGATGACGACGAAGCTTTGACGGAGGAGCCCGCGCTGTGTCGTATCCGGCAGCATGTGCAAACCGACTATCGCAAGGCGGCTGACCGCCTCAATCATCTCGGAATCGACGTGGTGTCGATCCAACATGAGTTTGGGATTTTTGGTGGCGTTGATGGCGCTTATATCCTCGATCTGATCGACCGTCTGACTGCCCCTGTGGTGATCACCATGCATACGGTGATCGAGACACCAACCCAAGGACAGCGCCATGTGGTCGCCGCCCTTTTGCGGCGTGCCGACCAAGTCATTGTGATGGCCAAGAAGGGCGCGGACTTGCTGAATGACGTCTATGGTGCCGACCCAGCGAAGCTCACGATTTGTCCGCATGGCACGCCAGATCGGCCGTTTGCGCGCCCGGATTCCTTCAAGGCAAGTTTGGGCCTTAGCCCCTATAAGGTGTTATTGACCTTTGGCTTGTTGTCGCCGGGCAAGGGCCTTGAGACCCTTATTGCCGCCATGCCTGAAATTGTCGCCACCCATCCAGACGCCCTTTATGTAATCTTGGGCGCAACCCACCCCAACCTCAAACGCGTGGATGGTGAGGCTTACCGCGATGGTTTGATTAGACTAGCGGAAGATTTGGGCGTTGCACACCACATCCGATTTGTGGATGCCTTTGTCGATGAAGCGCTTTTGCTGACCTATCTCAGCGCTGCAGACATCTATGTGACACCCTATTTGAATCAAGCCCAAGTCACGTCCGGCACGCTGGCTTATGCGATTGCGCTCGGCAAGCCGGTCATATCCACGCCATTTTGGCACGCAACCGAATGGGTGGATGAGACGTGCGGAGCGCTCGTCGATTTTGGTGATTCCGCTGGCTTTGCCGCTGTCATTTCCCGCCTGCTCGAAGACCCCGCACAGCTTTTAGCGGCCGGGCAATCGGCCTATGCCAAAGGACGCACAACCATTTGGGAGCGCTCAGCTGAGGCTTATGCCGCCGCGTTTCAAACCGCGATTTCGCGGCGCCAAGAAACGCATGTGGCCGCTCCCCGACTAAATGAGCAAAGCCTACCCTCGCTCTTGGCGGTCCAGCGGGTGACTGATGCCTGTGGGATTATGCAACATGCCTCCTATGGCATTGATAATCGAGCGCACGGCTATTGCATTGATGACGCCGTTCGCGCGCTTATACTCATCCAACGTTTCCGGCAATTGGGTCATAAGAACCACACGTTGGATCATTTAGAGCGCACCTATGCCGCTTTTGTCCAACATGCATGGAACCCCAATACACAGGCCTTCCGCAATTTCATGGGCTATGATCGGACCTGGCTGGAGGCTGGAGGCTCACCCGACAGCAATGGTCGGACCTTCTGGGCGCTGGGTGAGACAGCTTGCTATGCTGAGCATGAGCAAGTTCGCTTGTGGGCCATTGCTCTGGCAAAAGAAGTAGGGCCATCGGCAGCGACTTTAGGGTCTTTGCGAGCCCAGTGCTTCACGATCCTCGGGGCGGTCAGTCTGTTACATGGAGAGCCGCATAATCTGGCGGTCTATGACATGTTGGTGCAGCATGGCGAAGGCCTGATGGCGCGGTTTGAAACCCACAGCGCG
This sequence comes from Ferrovibrio terrae, assembly GCA_943368895.1. GTDB lineage: Bacteria > Pseudomonadota > Alphaproteobacteria > Caulobacterales > Aquidulcibacteraceae > Aquidulcibacter. The sequence continues at coordinate 125 of CALRLV020000025.1, read as the reverse complement.
CCAACTTGGCAGTGGCTGGAACCCAGCCTGTCCTATGATAACGCCCGCATCCCACAGGCCCTGATCGCAGCTGGGGTTAGTCTCAGCCGACCTGATATGCTGGCAATTGGCCTGAAAACTTTGGC
>CALRLV020000024.1:0-15457 GCA_943368895.1 Ferrovibrio terrae | reverse complement strand
CGCTAAAGCGACCGCCCGCCGGTTGGGTTCAATGGACGCTTCGGCTTTGCCATTCTCGTAATAGATTTGCCCCAAAAGCTCATAGAAGAAGGGGTTTTCCGGCTGTTCTGCGATTAGCTTTTGGGTTTCCCGCACCGCGGTCGTCAAGTCGGGTGCTCGGAAAGCTGCAACGGCGCGCGCATAGCGCGCGTAAATCGATTGATCCGAGGCAGGATATTTCACAAAGGTCCGCGCCGGAGTGTACAGGAAGGCTTGGATTTTCGCCTGCATCATTTTCAGCCGGTCAATATCAGCTGGGCTGTCTGCCGCGTCGCGATTAGTCTGCTCATTGACCCGGTTTTGCAGCGCTTGAATGCGATCGCCAGACAAAGGGTGCGAGCGGAAATAGGGCTCACGACGAGAGTCAGAGAGAATTTCATTATAGCGGAACTTGTTGAAAAATTCGAGCAAGCCGCGCCCAGACTGGCCAGACTTCTCCAAAAAAGTCACCGCTGCCTGATCGGCGCTGCTTTCCTGCACGCGGGTGAATGTGAAGAAGCTCAACATGGCAAATTGTTGCGAACTGGCCAAAAGTGCGGCACCGGCATCAGGTGCGCCCGCTGCAATCGCCAACAGGCCAAGCGCAATGGTCACATAGGCTGGCCGCATGGCCTCGCGAATATTGGCGTCTGAACGCGCCAAATGGCCGCCGGAAATATGGCCCGTCTCGTGCGCGATCACGCCTTTCAACTGGTTTGGCGTTTCAGTTTCTAAGATAAGGCCTGTATGCAAAAAGACGTTTTGGCCATTGGTGACAAAGGCGTTCAACGTCTTGTCGCCGACAATATAGATTTTCACATCATTGGGTGCCAGACCAGCCGCTTCAAAGATTGGGTTTGAATAGTCGCGAAGCGTCCGCTCAATCTCCGCGTCGCGGATCAGGGATTGCGCTTGGGCTTGAAGGGGAAGGACGGTGACTGCAACCGCAAAGCTGATCAACCGAATAGGAGTTAGCCAGCGTGATTGTGTGCAAGGCGACGGCGCGTGCATGTGGATGGCTTTGTCTCTCATCGTCTTGGACCATTCATCCTTTTCAAGCGCGACCGATCATTGCGGCCATCCTATCACCAAACTGTTTTCATAAATAATAGGGCATTTTCGCGGCAGAGGTATGAACCTCAGCTGAAACCGTGACAAAGCGTGTCACGATCGCATGTAACGAAAACAAAAAGGGCCAGATCCTCTTGGAACCTGGCCCCTTTTTTTGTTCAGATCGCCGAACTGGCTTTAATTGCCAAACAGCTTTTGGGCATTGCGCGACCACCAGCCGCTCTTACGTGGCGCAGCAGGCTCCGTGCTGGCCGGTTCAGCAGCGACCTCAGCCTCTGCCGCAGGGGCTTCCGGGCCTGCTTCAACTGCCGTTTCCACGACAGGTGCCGCAACCTCTTCGACCGCTTTGGCTGCCGCTTTTGCACCGCGTGGAGCCCGCTTTGCTGGGGCCTTTTTGGTCGGTGCTTCTGCTTCTTCTGCAACGGGCTCAACGGCAACAGGTGCTTCTACAGTCTCAGCAACCGCAAGCTCGTCGGCGGCCTCAGTGGCCTTTTTCCGGCTTGGGCGTTTGCGCTTAGCCGGGGCTTCTGAAACAGGCAGGGGCTCGATTACTGCTGGCGTAGTCAAATCGACAACCTGTGCGCCGGCTTCCTCGCCTTCAACATGGATGGTTTCCATGCCAGCAATCTGCGGCTCGGTTTCACCATCTTCGCTCAGAGGACGGCCTTCGCCTTGTCCCGTGCGCATGGCCTCACCCTCACGTCTGCGGCGACCGCCGCGACGTCCACGACGACGACGACGACGGGCTTGGGCTTCTGCTGGGGTTTCCCCTTCAGGACCAGCTTCTTCCTCGCCATCTCCATCATCCGTGCTCGCGCCTTCGGCGGCCTCAGCGGCCTCACCTTCGGCATGAGAAACGCGCACGCTTTCGCCATCGCCAGCCTCTTCGCGGCGACCGCCACGACGACGTCTCCGCCGACGCTTACCGCCTTCGCGTGGGGCATCGCCCTCTTGGCCTTCTCTGGTGCTGACACGCTCCTCGCCGTCGCCATCGGCTTCGACTTGATCTTCGTCTTCATCGTCTTCGATGATTTCATCATCTTCATCGATTGGATCGTCAATCTTCACATAGACGGGTACGAAATCATCCTCGAGCAATTCTTCACCAAGCTCGACGATCTCAAAGCGATATTGGCCAGGCGTCATGTCCGACTCGGCAAACACCCGCACCACGAGACCACGTTCCTGAACCAGACGGGTGAGGTGGTCGCGCTTTTCGTTCAAGAGATATAAGGCGGTTGCGATATCGGCATGAAGGGCTACTTCGCAATCCTTCCGGTTCGCTACCGCAGCCTCAACCGAGCGCAAGGCTTGAAGGCTGGCAGATTCGGGCGAGCGGACACGACCCGTGCCATCACATGTTGGACAAATGTGGCTGGACCCTTCCAATACGCCCGTGCGGCGGCGCTGGCGGGAAATCTCCAACAGACCAAAGCCCGAGATTTTGCCCATTTGGACGCGTGCGCGGTCAAAGCGCAGCGCATCCTTCATCTTCTTTTCAACCGCGCGGTCATTGCGGTTTTCTTCCATATCGATGAAGTCTAGCACCACAAGGCCAGCCAAGTCGCGCAAACGCATTTGGCGCGCGGCTTCTTCAGCGGCTTCAAGGTTGGTTTTGAGAGCCGTTGATTCAATCGAACGCTCGCGCGTGGAGCGGCCCGAGTTCACGTCAATCGCGACCAAAGCTTCAGTCTGGTTGATCACAATATAACCACCCGAACGCAATTGAACGATCGGTGAATGAATATTTTCGAGCTGGCTCTCCACTTTCATGCGCGAGAACAAAGGCGTCGCCGCCTTATATTGCTGCACTTTCTTCGCGTGGCTTGGCATCAGCATTTTGATGAAGTCTTTGGCCTCGCGGTAAGCTTCTTCGCCTTCCACCAAGATCGCGTCGACGTCTTTGTCATAAAGGTCGCGAACTGCGCGCTTCACCAAATTGTCTTCTTCATGGATCAAGGAAGGCGCGATGGATTTCATCGTACGCTCGCGAATATCGTCCCACAAACGCAGCAGATATTCATAATCGCGCTTGATCTCGGTCTTGGTGCGCTTGGCCCCCGCGGTGCGGATGATCAGACCCATACCTTTGGGCACTTCGAGTTCGGAGATAACCGACTTCAAGCGCTTGCGGTCACCCACAGCGGTAATCTTGCGCGAAATGCCGCCGCCGCGTGGGGTGTTGGGCATCAGGACGCAATAGCGACCTGCGAGTGACAAATAGGTTGTCAAAGCTGCGCCCTTGTTGCCGCGCTCTTCCTTGACGGCTTGGACCAGCATGATTTGGCGGCGGCGAATCACTTCTTGGATTTTGTAGCGACGTTGGGCTGCGCGGCGGGCGCGAACTTGTTCGTCATCGCCGTCACCTTCTTCATCAAGGGCAGCTTGTTCAGCTTCTTCCGCAAGCAAGGCTTCGCGGTCCGCTGCGGGGATCTGGTAATAGTCGGGATGAATTTCGCCAAACGCGAGGAAACCATGGCGATTGCCGCCATATTCGACGAAGCCCGCTTGGAGAGATGGTTCTACCCGCGTGACTTTTGCGAGATAGATATTGCCGCGAATTTGCTTTTTAGAGGCGGATTCAAAGTCGAAGTCGTCGATTTGGTTTCCAGCGAGCACAACTACCCGGGTTTCCTCCGGATGAGCTGCGTCGATCAGCATTGTTTTGGACATAGATGTAAGCTCCAGCGCGCTGGCTCGGCCGCAGGGCAACGCAGTGGCGTCGTCTCCCGGTCAATGAGCGCGAATCGTAAAAGGTTGTTGGTGAAAGTCGGCGCTGAACGAAGCGCGATGGGAGAGCAGCACCCAGATCCCGGCCAGCAGGCACATGCGAATGGCGCAGGTGCGCCATAGCTTCGCTTAGGATCAATGTCTCTAAAATCAGAGTGGCGCGCACTGTCATCGCCGCGGAGCGTCCCGACTTATAATATGCCCAAAGGCATATCGAATGAACTGGTTGAGACTTGGCTTTCAAATGCGCAAGTCTGGTTCCAAAAAAACAACACGACGCAGATCAAAATTCGATCCATTCCGCATTGCCAATCACACTGCCTCACTTCGCACAGAAAGGGAAGCGCGACTTGCTTCCTGATTCCACATTGGACAGGTCCGGTGGGTTACAGGTATCTAGCAAAGGCTTATCTCCGCACAGATTCGGCAGTCGGACCCTTTATGAAGCCATTGTCTTATCAAACAGTGATTGAAGCCGTCATCCGACTGCTATCGGTGCAGCGGACATCCCCATGGCGTTGGGCTGGATTACTGGTCCTTGCGCTGGGTTTAGCCTCAATTTCCTTTGACTGGATGGCCCCCCTAAAACAAGGCAGCCCAGAGTTTACCCAAGCCCAAGCCCAAGCCCAGACACGTGGTCTGCCCCGTGTTAGCGCGATCACCACGAATCAGGCAGCCGAGGCGACCATCGTCACCATCCGCTTGGATCAACCGATTAAGTATCGTTTCTTTGCCTTGGCAGCACCTTCGCCGCGCCTTGTAATCGATATGCCGCGCGTCAATTGGGGGCTTGGCAATGGAAAGGCAGGCACTTTGATTGGTGAAGGCGGTGTATCGCAAATCCGTTTTGCCGATAAATCGCAAACTGAATCGCGGATTGTGCTGGATCTCACCGGGCCGATGCGGGTGCGAAAACACGAGATTGTGGGCGTTTTAGGCGGGCGGCAGTTGCGCCTAGAATTGGTGCCGACCAATCCAAATACGTTTGCCACCGCCGCACCTTTGCCCAAGCCGCGTGCGGTCGAAAAGGTCAATAGCGTGCCAACGCCAATCCGCCCCAATTCTGCCGGGAGACGTTTTGTAATCGTGATTGACCCCGGCCATGGCGGCAAGGATCCCGGCGCTACCGGTGTCTCGGGCGCCTTGTTTGAGAAGGAAGTGACGCTTGCCAGCGCCATTTTGCTGCGAGATTATTTGCGGCGTGATCGACGGTTTGAAGTGATCCTGACCCGTGACACCGATGTGTTTTTAACCCTTGAGCGCCGGATTTTGATTGCTCGCGATCGGCGCGCGGACTTGTTTATATCCTTGCACGCAGACTCTGCGCCAACAGGTTCGCGCGCGGTTGGGGCAACCGTCTACACCTTGTCTGAGGCCGGTGGCCAGCGGGCGCGTCAGCTTCTGAACAACGACAATTGGTCGATTGCCCAGCCGAACCAGACCCAAGATAAATCCGTGATGGAGATCCTACGCGATTTAACCCAGCGTGATACCAAGAACCAATCGGCGATCTTTGGACAGTCACTGATTGGCGAAATTCGCAAAATTGGCCCCGTCACCCAGACCTCGCACCGCCGCGCTGGTTTCTTTGTGTTGTTATCGCCGCGTGTGCCTGCCGTTTTGTTGGAAATGGGCTTTATGTCTCACCCAGAGGACGAGGCCCGCTTGGCCAATCCGCAGTTCCGCAGCCGTCAGATGGCCGCAACGGCCAAATCCATCAGTGCCTATTTTGATCGGGTTCAGATGATCAGTGGTGGGGCTACCAAATAGGAATGCAGCTTGGCTCGCATCCGGCAGCGCAACTGGCAAAGGGCGCTTTAACTTAAGCAACAAGCAGGCCATACTAAGACAGCGAAATCTGGGATGTGTTTGACGGGGCAAAGGCCCTCAATCGACGCATGTTCGACCGAGAAAGACCAAGCAACGATGCGAGTCTATTTGAAGATCATTGCTCTGACCGCTTTGGTCGCGATTGCCATGGGCGTGATCGGTGCTGTGATTTTGGTCAATATGGCGCTGAATGGTCTGCCAGATCACCAGAAGCTCGCAAATTACCAACCCGCTGTGTCCAGTGCGATTTACTCCTCAGACGGTCGTCAAATCGGGCTGTTTGCGCGTCAGAACCGCTCTTATATTCCCATTGAGCAGGTGCCAGACCATGTGATTGCGGCCTTTATGGCTGCCGAAGATAAAGACTTTTACTCCCACTCAGGTGTTGATTTGATGGGCGTTGCGCGCGCTGTTGTCTTCAATATCAGTAATCTGGGTGAGCGTCGCATGCAGGGCGCGTCGACCATCACCCAGCAGGTGGCAGAAAATGTCCTGCTTCTGGAAGATGCGCGCGGTTCTACCTTGGACAAGATTTTGTCAAAGGTTCGCGAAGGTTTGGTCTCCATCCGGATTGAAGAAGTCCTGACCAAAGACCAGATCATGGAGATTTATGTCAATCAAATCTTCTTGGGCTTCCGGTCCTATGGCGTTCAAGCTGCCGCTCAAACCTATTTTGGCAAAGACGTGCGCGACCTAACCATTGCCCAAGCCGCTTATTTGGGGGCGCTGCCAAAGGGGCCAAACAATTATAACCCATTGCGTCACATGGACCGTGCTGTCGGTCGGCGTAATTGGGTGATTGAGCGCATGAAGGAAAATGGCTTCATCACGGCCCAGCAAGCAAAAGCCGCCCAAGCCGAACCTTTGACAGTCAATCCTAACCCACGCGGCAGCTGGACAGACCCCGATGCGGGCGAGTTTGTCGAAGAAGTGCGGCGCGATTTGATCCGCCGCTTTGGCAAGGACGCACCTTATTCGCGCGGCTTTATCATTCGCTCGACTGTGGACTTGGATAAGCAGAAATATGCCCGTGAAGCCCTGACCGCGAGCCTCAACCGTTTGGACCCGCGCCGGACGCGGGGCTTTGCAGGTGCTGTCGGCATGATGAGTGTCAGCGGCGACTGGCCAGCCCGTTTAGCTAAGGCGCGCTATTGGCGGCCCGACCCTCGCGCCGTCTTTGCCATCGTTCTCGATGATGCCCAATCTTTTGGCCTCACCAATGGTACGAAGGTTCCCATTCCTCAGGCAGATAAGGACTGGGCATTGCGGTCTTCGAAACCATTGGCGGACGGGGCTTTGGTCTGGTTGGGTCGGCGTGATGACGGCACGCTGCAATTGCAACGCCATCAGGGCATTCAGGGCGCATTGGTCTCTATCGATGTACAGACTGGCTCTGTGATCGCGATGGCGGGGGGCATGGATGTTGAGGACTCTGGCTTCAACCGCGCAACCCAAGCCAAGCGTCAGCCCGGATCGTCGTTCAAGCCGATTATTTATGCGGCAGCCTTGGAACAGGGCCTAACGCCTGAAACCAAGATCTCGGATGAGAAAATCCGCGGTGGCGGCTGGAGTCCTGAAAACGCGGACCGCAGATTTTACGGCGTGATGACCTTGCGCCAAGCGCTGGTGATGTCGCGCAATACGGTAACTGTGCGGATTGCCCGGCGCATCGGGATGCGCCGTGTGGCCGATTATGCCCGTCGCTTTGGCGTTTATGATGATCTGCCCAACGACTTGACTATGGCCCTGGGGGCAGGGGAAACAACCGTGCTGCGCCTGACATCGGCCTTTGCAGTCTTCCCCAATGGTGGCCGCTATATTCCGCCGGTCTTCTATGACCGCTTGCAGGATCCGCGTGGCCGCACCGTCTGGCGCTCTGACCGGCGCTCGTGCCCGGCCTGCGATACCGCTTTGAACCCCGATGCCGGTCCGCCGCAAATTGACCCTTGGGGCGTGCAAGTGATTTCGCCGCGCACCGCTTGGGAAATGACGGGCATTTTGCGCGATGTGGTGCTGAAAGGTACAGGTCGCGGCGTTGATTTTGGTCGTCCGGTAGCCGGTAAAACAGGCACCACAAGTGACTATAAGGATGCTTGGTTCGTTGGCTTCTCGCCTTCGATCGCGACAGGGGTCTATGTCGGCTACGACTTGCCGCGCACGATTTATCAAGGCGCATCGGGTGGTCCGGTTGCTGGGCCGATCTTCAAGCAATATATGATGAAGGCGCATGAAGGCCGTCCAGTTGAGGATTTCACCGCCTCGCCCGAAGTTACGCGCGAAATCGAGGCCGAAGAGCGGATGAATATTCTGGCTGAGTTGCAAACTAATCCGGCAGGCGCTGCGGCTACTTTGGCGCAAATGCGCAGCGGTCGCACCGATGGGCCCCGCGTGGACACGCGGCCCGGAAGCTCTGTCGTGATTGATGACACGCCCGCTGCGCGTACGCCTGCGGCTCAGAAAGCTGCACCCAAGGCTGCACCTGCCCCCGCACCGAAAGCTGCCCCGAAGGCCGAAAAAGAAGGCTGACGACGCTCACTGACACCGATTTTTGGCCGGTCTGGACCTTCAGGCCGGCCTTGCTTATGTCCGCCTTCTGCGTGGATTGATTTTGGAGAGACCTTATGCGCGCCGAACTTGAAGCGCTCAGTCGTGATATCAGTAAATCCGTGGCGCTCTTGCGTCGCCGGCTCGATTGGGATGTTGCCCTGCGCCGCTTGGACGAACTTGACGCGCTGAGTGAGCGGCCGGACTTATGGAATAATCCCCAAGAAGCCCAAAGCCTAATGCGCGAGCGTAACCGTATCCAGGCCTCGGTCGAGGCGGTCCGCCACCTTGAGCGCGACCTTTCTGACCATGTTGAACTCGCTGAAATGGCCGAGGCCGAAGGCGATGAGGACATGATCGAAGAAGCGCGCAAAGGGCTGGTCGAAGCGAAGACCCGCGCGGATCGCGCTGAATTAGAAGCGCTTTTATCAGGCGAAGCCGATGGCAATGATGCCTATCTGGAAATAAATGCTGGGGCAGGCGGTACTGAAAGCCAAGATTGGGCCAGTATTTTGCGCCGCATGTATGTGCGCTGGGCCCAATCGCGCGGCATGAGTGTCGAAGAAATCGAAGAGAGTGTTGGGGAAGAAGCCGGGATCAAATCCTCCACCCTGTTGATCAAGGGCGAGAACGCTTTTGGCTGGCTTAAAACCGAATCCGGCGTCCACCGTTTGGTGCGGATTTCGCCATTCGACAGCGCGGCCAAGCGCCATACCAGCTTCTCCAGCGTCTGGGTTTATCCAGTGGTCGACGACACCATCGTGATTGATATCCAAGACAAGGATGTGCGCATCGATACCTACCGCGCATCTGGCGCCGGTGGTCAGCACATCAACAAGACCGATTCTGCGGTGCGGATCACCCACTTGCCCACCGGCATTGCCTGCGCCTCGCAACAAGAGCGCAGCCAGCACAAGAACCGCGAAATTGCTTGGAAGATGTTGCGCGCGCGCCTCTATGAAATGGAATTGCAAAAGCGCGAAGCCGCAGCCAATGCACTAGAGGATCAAAAGACCGATATTGGTTGGGGCCATCAGATTCGATCCTATGTGCTCCAGCCTTATCAGATGGTGAAAGACCTTCGCACAGGGGCTGAGACGTCGGACACGTCAGGTGTGTTAGATGGCGATTTGGATATGTTTATGGCGGCTTCGCTTGCCCAGCGCGTCGGGGTCGCCACTGACCCAGATCAAGAATAAGCGGCCATGTTGGCGGCCATTCCGCCAGATTTGCCAATTGTCGCCGTGCTGGACCGCTTGGTAGAGGTCCTGCAGACCCAAAATTCTGCCGTGCTTGTCGCCCCACCTGGGGCAGGTAAAACGACTTCGGTACCTTTAGCCTTGCTGGATCAATCGTGGGCGGAGGGTAAGAAAATTCTGATGCTTGCGCCAAGGCGTTTGGCTGCACGGGCCGCGGCTGCCCGTATGGCCGACTTGCTAGGCGAAGCTGTGGGCGAGACGGTCGGCTACCAAGTGCGGCTCGATAAGAAGATCGGTTCGCGTACCCGTATTGAAGTCATCACCGAGGGCATTCTCACGAGGCGCATGCTGACGGACCCAGAACTCAGCGAAGTTGCCGCGGTCATTTTCGATGAAGTCCATGAGCGCAATCTAGAGGGCGACTTGGGTCTGGCGCTGGCGCTCGATATTCAAGCGGGCCTGCGCGAGGATTTGCGCCTGATCGCCATGTCCGCAACTGTCGAAGGTGGGCAATTGGCGGCCCAATTGGGCGGCGCTGAACTTATTGAGAGCGCTGGGCGGCTTTACCCGATTGAGACTTTCTATGTCGGTCGCACACAAGATCAGCCGATTGAAGGCCAAGCTGCCAATATCGCGCTGAGGGCTTTATCGAAAGGGCCGGGCGATGTGTTGGTGTTCTTGCCGGGCACGGCCGAGATCAACCGCGCCTATGAGGCCATTCAGGCCAAAGCCGCCGCCCAATCTTGCGCCGTGATCCCTCTGCATGGGTCTTTGAGTCCCGCCGAACAAGATCAAGCGCTTCGCCCTCAAGCCGGTGTACAGCGCAAGATAATCCTCTCAACGGCCATTGCCGAGACCAGTCTGACCATTGAAGGCGTGCAGATCGTGGTCGACGCGGGTCTGTCGCGCAGGCCTGCCTATGAGCCCGATAGCGGCCTAACCCGCTTGGTGACGGTGCGCGCCAGCCGGGCAGCCTGTGATCAACGTCGGGGGCGGGCAGGTCGAACCGCACCTGGGCAATGCTATCGCCTATGGGAAGAGGCTGAGATGGGCGCGTTTCCAGCCTATGATCGCCCCGAAATTCTCGAAGCAGATCTAGCACCCTTGGTGTTGACTTTGTCATCCTTTGGCGTGTCAGACCCGACCAGCCTCAAGTGGCTGGATCCCCCCCCGGCACCAGCGCTGCAGGAAGCAACCAAGCTTCTGATCGATCTGGAGGCCTTGGAAGTACAGGCCGGTCAAGCTCCGCGTCTGACCCCACATGGCAAGAAACTGGTCAGCTTTGGCCTGCCACCGCGCTTGGCTCATATGATCGTGCGGGCAGGAGAGCTGGGCTTTGGCGCAACGGCGGCGCATCTGGCAGCCTTGTTGAGCGAACGTGGGCTGGGTGGAAATTCGCCGGATCTGGAGCAGCGTCTGATCTCATTTGCCCGAGACCGCTCACCGCGGGCCAATAAGGCGCGCGGCCAAGCACTCGGGTGGGCGAAGCAAGTTGGTGCAACAGAGGCCCTTGTCGCCGAACGCACAGGACAGGCGCTGGCGCTTGCCTTCCCAGAGCGCGTTGCTAAAGCGCGCGACCGCCGGGGAGGCTTCATTTTGGTCAATGGCAGTGGCGGCGAACTGCCGGTCTATGAAGGGTTAGCGACTGCCGAATTTCTGGCTATTGGCTCGCTGCAAGGCAAAGCTGCCAATGCGCGAATTAATGAGGCGGCGCGCCTCGATAAGGCCGATTTGGAGGCGCTGTTCGCGAGCCAGATTGAAACCCGTACCCAGACCCAATTTGATCGAGCCAAAGGGACCATGCAAGGCCGTCATCAACGCCGCCTCGGCGCGCTGATCTTGGAAGAGCGCCCGGTATCTTTGACCGCTGACCAGATTGAGACAGGCCTGTTTGAAGCGGTTCGCAGCCTTGGCCTCGACAAGCTCAATTGGTCTGATCGGGCTCGGTCCTTCGTCGAGCGCTTGAACTGGCTTTGTGCGCGCGATCCCAACCAATGGCCACAGGGAAAACCTGGGGCTTTAGAAGAGGCTTTGGAAGTCTGGTTGCCGCCTGCCTTGGCAGGTGTGAAGAATGTATCGGATGTGGATGTGGCCCAAGCGCTGGAGAACTTCCTCTCTTGGCCAGAACGCCAAGCCATGGCGCAAGCTGCCCCAACCCACTTTGTGACCCCACTCGAGACGCGCCACACGATTGATTATGCGGCAGAGCAAGGCCCGACAATTGAGGTTCGCGTGCAGGAATTATTTGGCCTAGAGCGTCACCCCATGTTGGCGGGCGGGCAGGTGGCTTTGGTCTTCCAATTACTATCCCCGGCTCATCGTCCCATTGCGGTAACCTCTAATTTGCCGGAATTCTGGAAGGCTGGTTGGCACGACGTGCGCAAGGACATGAAAGCGCGTTACCCGCGCCATGTCTGGCCGGAAGATCCCGCAACTGCGCAACCCACGGCACGGGCTAAACCGCGCACTTGACCTGAAGAGCAGCGCGCGTGAGGAAGGGGGCATGACCTTACCGACTTTCGAAGATGTGCTGGAAGCAGATCGCCGCATCCGCCCGCTTGCCCTCGTCACCCCTTTATTGCGCGCTGATGCACTCGATCAGGCAACTGGCGGACAAATCTTCGTCAAAGCGGACTGTTTGCAGCCGCGTGGTGCATTCAAAATGCGCGGGGCGGCCAACGCAATGTTGAAGATCCCGATGGAAGACCGAGCTAAAGGGGTTGTCGCATTCTCGTCGGGCAATCACGCTCAAGGCATCTCCTATGTCGCAAAGCATTTGGGCATGTCGGCTACCATTGTGGTGCCATCGGATGCACCCAAGGGCAAACTTGAGTCGGTTGAGGCCGATGGCGGCAAGATTGTCACTTATGACCGCGTGCTGGAGAGCCGTGAGGCGATTGGGGCTGCGCTGGCCGCTGAGACGGGCGCGACCTTGATCCCCCCGTTTGACCACCCTGATGTGATTGCGGGGCAAGGCACTTGTGGACTTGAAATCATCAATCAAGTGAGAGAGTTGGGGCTAGAACTTGATACATTGGTCAGTTGTGCCAGTGGCGGCGGTTTGGCAGCGGGCATTGGCCTAGCCTTAGAGGCCCTTTCACCCAAGACCCAATTGATCGGGGCAGAGCCAGTCTCTCACGATGATTTGACCCGCTCGCTCGCCTTGGGCCAACGCGTCGCCAATGAGCCAGGAACACGGACCATCCAAGATGCTTTGATGACGCAAATTCCCGGCGAATTGACCTTTGAGATTCTCGCGCGCGTCGGGACCAAGGGCGTCGCGGTAAGCGATGACGAAGTCCTCCATGCGATGGCGTTTGCCTTCAAATATTTGCGGATCGTCTTGGAGCCAGGTGGGGCGGCGGCATTGGCGGCGGTCCTGTCGGGCAAGGTACCCGCCAAAGGCCAAGTGATTGCTGTGACCGGAAGTGGCGGCAATGTCGATCCCGAGATTTTCATCCGGGCTTTGGCGATCAAGGTTTAAGGTGAGGCCTCAGTGTTTGGCCGACGCTTGATCGGCGCGGAATTGACGCGCACTCGTGGCGGCGATCCCTGTTGCAATCAACAAGCACAAGGCCGCTAAACTCAAGGCTAGACCTGGTAGGCTTGGGTCGCGCACTGGGGCAATTGACCAAGCAAAAATGGCCGTGAAAACCAGTGGGCCGACCATGTTAGTCGCCGCTTGCACGGCACCAACTGCCCCTTGTAGACGACCTTGCTCCTCCGGGCCGATCTGCCGGGTCAAAAGGGACTGAATGGCTGCTCCATAAATCCCAGCCAAGGAAGCAATAGGCACAGAAGCCCAAAGCACATATTGATTGGGAGCCCATGCATAAAGCCCATAGCCAAGCGCGCCCAAGAACAGCCCCAGAATCAATGTTGAAACCTCACCAATGCGGCGAATGATCGGTCCAACGAGGCCTGCCTGCACGATCATCGAGCTTAGGCCGACCAAGCCCAAGGTCAGGCCGGCCACATCAGACTCCCAGCCATAGCGATAAAAGCCGTAGAGGACGAAGGTGGAGGGATAGACAACTTGCGCGAAATCGCACAGGCCGCGAATGAGGGTGAGTTTCAGGATTTTCGGGTTTGAGCCAATAAATCGGATCGAACCAATAGGGTTGGCGCTGTTCCAGCGAAACGGTCTGCGATTTTCGAGCTTCAGAGATTCCTTCAGCATAATCAGCCCAAACAGGCCATTCAGTGCACAAAGTCCGGCTGCCACAAAGAAGGGCAGGCGCAGGTTAATGCCGCCGAGATAGCCCCCGATCGCGGGGCCTAAAATGAAGCCAAGGCCAAAGGCAGCCCCCAACATGCCAAACTTTTGCGCGCGCGTCTCTTTGGGCTCGGTATCTGCCACATAGGCATTGGCGGTCGAACCCACTGCACTAACCGCGCCCGATAGAATGCGCGATAGTAGCAGCACCCAAAAGCCGGGTGCAAAGGCTGTCATCAAATTTGAAAGAGCTTGGCCAAAATTGGAAATCAAAAGAACGGGCTTGCGTCCGATTTGATCCGAGAGTGCGCCCAATATGGGCATAGAGATGAATTGCATCAAAGCCCAGAAGAACCCAAACACCCCAATCATATGGGCGGCTTCGCCAACATCACCGCCGGTCATCTCTTTTAAGAAATTTGGCAGCACAGGAACAATCAGCCCCAGGGCTAACATGTCCAAGGTAATCGTAATAAAAACAAATATAAAGCCGGAAGAATCCCGCTTTTCAGGCTGTGTATCAATGTGGGAAGGTGTAGTCATAGAGCTTTCTGGCAGAAATTTCGCGCAGCGACCATAGGTGATGCATAAAAAAGCGTCATGCTCACGATGTAAGCAGCGGGTGGCCATGACAGGAGAAATTGGTTCTGCTAACCTAAGAGCGATTAGAATTCATATTGGAATCGCGTCAATATCAATCTGAAGTGAAATATTCGAACCGCACAAGCATTCGTCGTCCATTCGGAAGTTGAAATTGCTAGGTTGAAATCGTTTTACTGGAGCATCTTATGAAAGAAGTCGCACAATCGCTGGCTTTATGGATCATTTTGGCCAGCTTAGTTATGTTCGTCTCGCGTACAGAGGCACAGAGCAGTTATGCGCAAGAAGCTAGCGCGTGCTCTGAAGGTCGCAACCTTACCGATATTAGCACCTATTTGTGCCGATAAGGCAGGAATCCTGAAGCTACTCCCTTCATTTCCATTGTCATTGTTTTCGAGAGCTATGTTGGCCAGCCAGCCTTACATTTAGGCTTAAGGTTACGCGCGATCCAATTTGTCGAACTGGACTGTCACGCGAAATCGCGTCGTCAGACATAGGAACAGTGAAACCGTGCCCCCCACTTGCGCTGCAAGACTCTGCCAGAGAATGGCGGGCTTACTGGCCTCTATCCTTGCTCTTGGCGGCATGAGCCGTTAGCGACAAGTCGACAATAAGGACCTTCAACCCATGGCAGTAGACGCAAATACTGTGCGGCGTGTCGCCCGATTGGCGCGCATCCACGAACCAGATTCCCGCCTCGAAAGCTTAGCTGGCGAATTGAACACCATCCTCGGCTGGATTGAGATGCTCAATGAAGTCGATGTGGAAGGCGTGGAGCCCATGACCAGCGCAGTGGAAACAACGCTGCCCCTGCGCGAGGATGTTGTGACCGATGGTGGTAATTCGCAAAAGATCGTTGCCAATGCGCCACGCAGTGCGGATGGCTTCTTTGTGGTTCCAAAGGTGGTTGAATAATGACCCAATTGACTGAACTAACACTCGCCGCAGCCCGTGATGGTTTGGCGTCTAAGGCCTTTTCCGCGGTGGAGCTGGCAACTGCCTTTAATGCTGCCATCGAAGCCGCCAATCCACAGCTCAATGCTTATGTGGTGACCACGCCTGAGAAGGCGCTCGAAATGGCTGCCGCGTCGGACGCGCGTTTGAAGGACGGCAGCGCGGGCCGCTTGGAGGGCATTCCTCTGGGCATCAAGGATTTGTTCTGTACCGAAGGCGTGCGCGCGACTGCTTGTTCCAACATATTGGGTGAATTCAAGCCCACCTATGAAAGCACAGTCACCAGCCAATTGTG
>CALRLV020000023.1:0-15604 GCA_943368895.1 Ferrovibrio terrae | reverse complement strand
GGCGCTCAACTGGAATGTATAACGGCGTTTTGTGGTGATCACCGACATGTTTGTCGCGGCGTCAAACTCAATCGGTTTCACAAACAGCGTATCGGCACGTCGATTGGGTGTAACTTGCCAAGCAAGTGAGTCGCCGATCGAGACATTTTCAATCCGCTCATCAGCCCCAAACTCAATCATCATTTGATAGCCGTAATGGCCACGGAGCGAGACGACGCTATCTTCCTTGAAAAAAACTGTCTGGACCCGAGGGTCCACTGCTCCCGGTATCGGCACCTCGCGCATTTGGGCGCGCACCGGGTCAGCACCCATCACCAGCGTGGCAAACACGACGGCTAAACAGATGTTCCAGTGAGGCTTGAGGTGCGTCATTGGGCTGGGAACTCCTCACCATTGGGATTGCCCGACTTTGATGGTGGTGGTGCAGCAGGCGTAGCCTGCGCCGGGGCCTGCGCGGCTGGTGCGACAGGGGTTGCGCCAGTTACAGGTGCTCCAGGAACGGGAAGTGTCGTCACGCCAGTCGCAGGAACGGGGGCCGGTGCTGGCATCATTGGCGGTGGCGAAGCGGGCATCGGCACGGGTTGCGTGGTCTCGGCATCACGCCGATAACTGGAGATCTGGAAGCCCAACGGATTCAGATAGCGATCTTGCTCATTAATCGGCTTGCCCGAGAAACTATAGACAACGGACGCCACCCACGGCTGGCGCATGCCGGGGCCACCGCCACCTTCAGAACGCTCGGTATCAAAGCGGATCATGGCCGAACGGGGGCCTAAAATTGTCACGCTTTTTACAGTGACTTGGATGCGGGTATTTGGGCTGACCCGACTTTGAATTCCGTTTGGATTAGACTTATCCCAGTCCCGCAAATATTCCGTCTCGGCCGCACCTTGCGACCACGAGAGCGTCTTCCGATATTGCTCGCGATAGTCGGCAGCATCAAAAGTTTCCCGCGCCAAGACATATTGCACAACAAAGGATTGGGCGACGGCCTCAGTTTCACTCAAATTGCCGAGATTAACCCCGCGCGTGGTTTGAACATAACCAGTCTCGCGATCAACCGTGATTGTATAGGGCATGGTTTGCTTTAGCGGCACTAATACCACCAAAGCGACTGCCTGAATTGCGGCGATCCCAACTGCGATCCCGGCAACAATCCAAGCGGTGCGCTGCGATCGGCGAAGCGTCGCATGCGTGTCCTGCGCCCAAGTGCTGGACGCTTCATAATAACGGGCGCGGGCCGCGACGCCATTAGGCGGAGTGCCGGGGGGATTATAGGATGGATCAGCGTGCGGGCCGGTCATGGTGCTTTTCCAGTTGCCGATAGGCTTAGTTTTGAAGGGGGTTGGGCAAACATGCTCTCACGGGGTCTGCTAGGTCGCGTTGGATTATTCCGTTTGCGGCCGCTTTGGCCCAAACGAACCGAATTATCGCCGCGCAAACCTTCACCGCCGCCACCAGCGACCAACTCTGTCCGCCGATCAAATGTGGTTGATGATTGAGTGCCCGCACCTGAAACTGCGGCGGCCAAGCGGGCATCGCGACGATCAGAGCCTGATCCAGAAGACCCGCCCGAAACAACGGCCGCGAGACGCGAAGCACGGCTGGCTTCAGCCGGCGTTTCCACGCCAAAACCTTGACGATCTGTGGCGGCCCCATTCACCAGCACAGGCTCTGGCTCGCGCGCTTTGACATCGGGCAGACGGAACCCAGCGACGAGCCGCGTACACAAACCAATCACGCTACCAAAGACCGCCGTAAACGTCAGGATAATGACCATGACGGTCAGAATTGGCTGCAAGTCATAGCGATTTTCGGCGCGAGCTAGGGCGAGACCCTGCAAGCTTGGCTCGAGTGAGGCCAAAAGGCCTGCCATGAAAACAACCGTTGCCAAGGGCACCAGGGCAAAGCCCAATGCTGTCCGAAGCCAACCTTCAAAGAAGCCCTTGGTGCTTTCAAACAGCAAGAGACCCACAAATAGGGGTCCTATAGCCAATAACAGGCCCAGCATGAGCTTGGCCAAGATCAACAATCCCAATGTTGAGACCAATAGCGTTATGGCGGAGAGCCAAAGGGCTGTAGCCCCAAAGGCTGGACCACCTTGCAGTGCCGACCGCATTTGGATCACAGGAGCCAAACCCTTGAGGCTCTCGGGATCGGTACCAGGGGCTGCCTGCAAGACAAAACTGCCTGCATTCAATGTCGCACCGGCGACATTTGGTCCCTGCCCTGGCACATCGCTGACCAAAGCCATTGCACTGGCAGACTGGGTCAATTGGTCAAAAGTGTATTGCAACCGAGCAAAAATATCGCTCGGGCCCATGGTCTGCGGCATTGGCATATTCGCCAAGAGGCTATTGGCAATCTCGGCAGGACCGTCGAACAAGAGCGAGAAAACGAGGCTTTGATAGCTGGCCCAAGACGTAGTCAACATTACTACAGCACCCAGCTTGATCGCAATCATCGGCAGGTCGCCTACGCGCAAATCCGTTCGGCCCGTCAACAGGCGGAAGCCTAAAAGTGCGACATAAATCGTCAGCAGAACGGTGATCACGGACCCCAGCGTAGAGCCGGGACCAAAGAAAGCATTGTAGCCACCTTGCACGCCCTCACGGATGTTGCAGTCAACCGTGTCGAGAAGGCCGCGCACAAGCCCAAGGTCAGAGCGTGGGGCCGAACATTGACCAATCATCGCCGCCCCCCTCTGTTGGAATCACGCGCTTGATTGACGCTAGCGGTCAAAAGCGGCAGCCAAATGGCAGGATCGTCGCCATGTTCGGCCCGAAGCGCATCAAGGCGCCGGACGGTTGACTCGCGCCCGGACAGAACGGTCAAAACATCCGGCATGCCATCTAGATTAAGGCGAGCGACCACGCTGTCGGTACCATGCTTAATCACGAAGCAGCGTGAGGTATCCGGCAAAGCTCGGATCAAGTCCAACTCGTGCAGAGTCAAACCGAATCCACGACAATATTCATCTTCCTGAGCCTTTGGATTGGGCATGAAGATTTGTGTCGCGGCTTGTTCAATAATGGCCGAGGAAATCTGGCTCGACAAAGCGTCAGAGGCACTCTGAGTGGCAAAGCCCACAATCCCGTTGCGTTTACGAATAGTCTTTTCCCAATCGCGAATTCTGGCCACGAAAATGGGATCATCCAAGGCCTTCCAGCCTTCATCCACCACCAAAATAGCAGGCGTGCCGTCCAGTCGTTGCTCCACACAATGGAACAAATACATCATGGCCGGGGTGCGCAAAGCCGGGTCGTCGAGGATCGAAGTCATGTCGACGCCGAGCGTGCGGGTCGACAAGTCGAGGCGGTCTTCCTCGTTGTCGAACAGCCACGCACGAACGCCATCATGGATCCAAGGCTCTAGTCGCGACGCAAGGTCACCCGGGACCGGACGGCGCACGCCGGCAAGTAGTTCAGCAACATAGCGCAGACGACGATACTGTGGCGCTTGGTCAAAATTGGCTGCGACCGCATCAGCGATCTGAGCTTGCTCATCAATGGTCAGTTTCTCGCCATCAATGCTAACCAAACGCGACAACCACTCCGTCACAAACGCCCGATTGGCTGGGGTATCGGGCAGCGACAAGGGGTTGAGACCCGAGGGATTGCCATGGCGCAGGGTCTCATAGCGGCCACCAATGGCACGGATAAAGATTTCCGCGCCACGATCTTTGTCGAATAGCACGATACGGGGATCAAACTTCCGCGCTTGGGTCAAAAGGAAGTTCAAGACCACCGTCTTACCCGAACCCGATGGCCCAATAATCGTGAAATTGCCCAAATCATTCTTGTGGAAGTTGAAATAATAGGGCGTAGCCGAAGTTGTCTCCAACACGGTCACAGCTTGACCCCAGACATTGTGATCTTCTTGGCCAATCGGGAAATTGTGGAAACTCGCCAGACCAGCAAAATTGCCTGTAGAGACCAAAGCACGCCGAGCGATGTCTTTAAAATTGCCTGGGAATTGCGCCCAGAAGGCGGGCTCGAGATTAACGTCCTCGCGGACCGAAATAATTCCTTCTTCGGTGAAGGCAGCCTGCACATCTGCCGCAGCTTGGTCGAGCTGTGCTTGGGTGGCCGCCTTGATGCAGACACTCATATGATGCTCGCCAAAGGCAGACCTTCCGGCAGAAACATCGTCCTTAGCAATGGACAGGTCTCGACGTAGACTAATGGCATCATCATCGGCGGCGCGCATCCGACGCAGCGCAAGATTCATGCGATCAAGTGCGACTTGCCGATCCACAAAGGCAAAGCTCTCGGTTACCGTCATTTCAACGGGCAAACGCATCAGATCATCGAGCATGCCAGGCGCTGTGTGTGGCGGGTAGTCTTTGATCGAAATCATGGTGCCAAATTGGCGCGGGAGACCGGGGGCGGCATGAAGTTCAAACGCCTCTAGGCCAAAACTGATGCGGCGGTAAGGAACATGAAAGCCGAGGTCGGTGTCTGGCAGCAAGACCGGACGCAACTCACCATTGTAGAGACCCGACAGAAATTCCAGTGGCTCTGAACAGGCACCATGGCGACTATCGTAAACTGAAAGAACGCGCGCGCCGTAGGGGGCAAGTGACGCCATCAAAGCATCACGCGCAGTATCCAATTCCCGCATATCTCGCGCACGCTCTGCCGCAATCGCTTGCGACGACGTACCCCGCAAGAGCTCCATCGCTTTGTCAATAAATCCGGTGCGGCCAACGGCCGGTCGGCGCACAATCGTCAAGAAAAGATCATTGATGAACATGGCCCGGCCGTCGAGGCGCGCAGACCATTGTTGATCAACTTCGCGGGAGAAAGGATCGGGAAAATCAGCCTCTAGGGAAGGCTTCACCGGGCTACGAACAACATGATGAACCACCGCAAATCGGGCATGTGCGATGGAGCGTAGCATCGTATCGCGGATGGCCTTGCGGTAGTTTAGGTCCTCGGTATCCGCCGTCTCAAAAGCCAAGCCGTCGAGTTTGATGACCTGCAATAACATGCCGTCGCGGGTTTCAATGGTCGTATCGTCGACATGGCGCGCATAAGGCAGCCGAGCGCCCGCGGGGGCTTCTCGATGTGCAATTTCGGCTAATGTAGCCAAACGCTTCTGCTGGGCGCGCGGACCTGCCATTTAAACGTCCATCACCCCCTATGGCCTGTACGAATTACATCGCCAGAAGGCGAAATTCGCCACGCGAGGCGAGCTGATCATGCGCGTGATCCAAAGGTCGAGGAAGCGCGGCTCATCGCGGGCTGCGATCACACCAACCAAATGCAACACAACAGCTGCGACCAAGGCCCAGACCGACTTAGTCACCAAAAAGACTTCTGCCGTGATGATGCCGTTGAGGATGAACCAAGTATACGTCACGCCCGCAAACATTTGCGGGCGGGTCAAAGCAGCAAAAACCGGATCGCGCTCTAGCTGCGCCATGTTCGCCCCCTAAAAACCTTGTGCAGCGCTACGGATGCCTCCGACAATGGCTGCAGATCCAAATAGGATGAAGCAACCCAGAATTACCATTCCCCCATGACGCCAATTCATCCGACCGGTGAGCATCATGAAGCCGCAGCCGGCTACTGCGATCACAGCCACGGCGGTTGCAACCGCGCCTAAGAGTGTACCCTGCACCCAATTCACGGCACCCAAAATCACACCGGAGCCAGCAGGATCTAGGTTTGCAGATTGCGCCAGCGCTGGACCGGCCCAGAAAATGGCCCAGATCGAGATCAGCGCCCACAGCGCTTTGCGTACTTCTGTCATCGACGTCTTCCTCAAGCTTGCAACTATACTAGCGGATTGAAAGCCGCTCCGAGATGGCCTTCACATAGTTTTGGGTTTCACGATAGGGTGGAATTCCACGGTGGCGGGTTACAGCTTCTGGTCCGGCATTATAGGCAGCCAAAGCGAGGCGGACATCCCCGCCAAAACGATCCAATAATGTGCTTAGGTAGGCCACGCCGCCAAAAATATTGTCGCGCGGATCATAGGGATTAACCCCCAGCCAAGACGCAGTTTCCGGCATTAATTGCATCACGCCGATGGCCCCCTTCCGAGAGACGGCGGAGTCACGAAAGCGCGATTCCTGCCAGGCGACGGCGCGAACCAATATTGGGTCCACGCCATATTTTGTTGCCGCCTCAGTGACATAGCCATCCAAAGTTGGATGAAGCCTTAATGGATAAGCTGGCTCTACTAGTTTAATAGGCGTCGACTTAGTCGTAGCGGATTGGGATTTAGGTTCCGGCTTTAAAACTGGGCTGGTTGTATTTCCAAGAAACAAAGTTGGGCCAGAGTAGACGGTCGCCGCACCATTTGCGCCAACTTCGATCACGTCTGCCGCAGCCGGTCCGAATCCAAAGCAAGCGCAGGTCAGTGCAAGCCAAGCAAAACCTTGCGAAGCTAGGGACCGTTCAACCAATTTCACTTTATAGATCATGTGCATGCCAAGCGCTTGGATCGGTTAGTTTTGTCTGAAACGGTGAGTTTGTCGAGAGATGGCTCGCTTTACCCTCAGTTCCTCAAGCTTGTTTTGGCGTGATCCGCCCCGAAATCCAACTTTCGCTTCACACTTAGGGATTCCTGAGGTCCATCGCACGCACGCTAGCGCAGAATGGACCCCCGAACCGCAGGAGGAAACGGCGTTTGTGATTCGCTGCTTAGCCCCAGAAATTAGTGCCGAATGGTCAAACTTAGGGAAATCGAACGACCCCTTTTATAGGTATTGGCTTCCGTGCGACCCAGTTTTGATATCTGGAATTCCTGATTGTCCTCGGCCAACAAATTGCGACCGCTGATGCCAAAGGTATAGTCCACATTAGCGACAGTGAAGTCACGCTTATAGACCAGATCGATGTTTGTGCCTGGGTTCTCGATCACCGATGGAACCGAACCAAGGCCCCGACGGGCAATCCGCTCGTCAACCCAGCCGACCAATAAGGTCAATTGCTGATTGTCAGTCTCATAACCCAATTGCAAATTGGCGATATTCTTGGGTGTACCCTGCAGCTCGCTACCGTCTAGGCCAAATTGCGTTGCCGAGATTGAGCGGAAGTCAATCGGGCTAATTACGTTGGTTCCCACAGGCGCACTCACCTCAGAATGGGTATAAGTGTAATTGGCGGCAAAATTCCACTTTGCGTCTTGTAGGACTGGCATTTTGAATGGCATCTCGAAATTGGCACGATACTCCAACTCCAAGCCGTAAAGTGTGGCTTCAGGCGCATTGATGAATCGGGTGAAGGAACGTTCTAGCCGCACGATCACTTCTTCAATTGGATTATCGATCTTTTTATAGAAGGCACCCGCGGTAATGAACTGACCGCGCCCGAAATAGTATTCGAGGCGGGCATCATAATTCTCAAACTCGCTATCCTTCAGGAATGGGTTACCTTGATAGATTCGGTTGGATTCTGGATCGATGTAAGGCGTGAAAGCCAATTCGCGGAATTGGGGGCGCGCGATGGTCTTGGAATAACCCAAGCGCATCTGTAACTCGTCGGCGAAGTTCCACGTGATGGTGGCTGCTGGCAACAGATAGTCGTTGGCAAGCTCAACCGGCGCTGTTGGTGTATCACCAAAGCGATTGGTCGTCCGCACTTTTTGGGTTGCATCTTCATAGCGCACGCCGACAGATGCGCGGATAAAGGAGGTCACCTCAAATTCCGACGCCAGATAGGCCGCGAGATTCTCTAAGCTACCGACATAAGCATCGTCCTTGCCAGTCTGTTCTGAAATCACGAAGCGGGCTGGGTCAATGTTGTCGGGTGAAAAAAGATAGTCGACCCGCGACCGAAGTACATTGTTTGACGTTGGGCCACGCGGACCCGTGAAGGCAAAAGAAATGAGCTCATAATTCCGATCGGTATTGGACGTGACAGCGCCGCCGGAGAGTTCCAATTCGCGACCCTTGGCAAGCTTGACCACATATTTTGCATCGAAGCCAAAGCTTGAAACTTCGTCCTTGAGTTCAGAGAAGCGGATGGCATTGCCCAATGACGCGCCATTGAAGGCGGTGATGCCATTAACGACGGTGTATGAGATGTCGCGCTCATACGGAGCTTTGCGGGTGGATTGGCCGATTGATCCCCGCCATTGCAGTTCAAGATCACCCAGTTTGTGCTCACCAGAAAGCTGAGCAGAGGCGAGTTCGCGCTCATACCAAGCGGTGCCTTCGTTGCGATAGGACTGGCCGGTCGGCAAGTTCGTGTCGGTTCCGACTTCAACTTGTGCCTTTTTCGAGGTGCTGCGGACCAGAAGCCCCGTCACGCCAACCCGATTATCGCCCCAGCTCGCGCTGGCGCTACCAAAGCCGTTGATGACAATGTCCCAGGTGGACGACAAATTGGTACCTTCGGCTTCCACCGTGTCTGAGACGACATCCTGGCGGAAGGCTTCTTGGGTCTTAAAGCCGCTCTTATAGCCAAAAACACCAACCAAGCCGATCGTCGCTTCCTTGACATCGATGCTGCGACCACCGGTCAGCTCTGCTTCAAAGTCTGGCCGTGTCTTTTCGCTTTGGACAACCGTCAAAGGCGAGTTGATGAAGCTCTCCCCAATGAACTCCAACTGCTTGGGTGTGAAATTGGTATCGTTGATGCGCTTACCGGTTGAGACGGCATCGCGCACGGGCTGCGGCAGACGACGCAGATCGGTATCGACCCCGGTCCAATCCATCCGATGGCCCTCATAGACCAAACCGTTCTTGCCGGTGGTTTCTGAGTTAAAGCCAGCCCCGACCTTAAGAGTCAGAAAGTCCTCGTTCGGAGCTTTCAGCGTGCGCAAGTCAATTACGCCACCGCCAAATTCGCCGGGATAATTTGGTGAGAAGGTCTTTTGTACAGTCGCGCCGTTCAAAATGTTGGATGGAAACAAATCTAGCGGCACTTGGCGGCGCAATGGCTCTGGGCTTGGCAAAGGCGAGCCGTTCAGAAGCGCTGACGAATAACGGTCACCCAAACCACGCACATAGACGAACCGGCCGGAGACGACGGACAGACCGGTAAGACGCGTCAAGGCGGCGGCGGCATTATCATCACCCGTGCGGGCGAGGTCAGCTGCCGAGAGGAAGTTCGCAACTTCAGACGTGACGCGTTGCGGTTCAGGGATGAAACGGCCCCGAACAACGACCACTTCCACTTCTTGTTCTGGCTCTTCGCTAGCCGCCGGTGCTTCGGCCGGCTTTGACGGAGCAGCGGGGGCAGCTTGCGCGCTGACGAGACTGGGCACTAAGGATGGCACCGCAAAGATGCTGGTTAGCAACAGAATTCTGCGCAGACGGGCTGGAATGGTCATGACGGACGGGCCTTTAGGAAGTCTGAGGAAGTGGCCAATTCGGCCAGTGTAGGAAACCAATCGGTGCGGCAAGGAGACCCTGCCGCACCGATCTTGTTTTGCTTAGCAGGTTGAGCCCGCGGCTAGACTGCAGGTCCAAGAGGACCACCACAAATCGGTCGCATCTCGAACCGCCCCAATATAGTTCGTTGCCGTAAAGAAGGCATCGACGGAGCTGGGGTTCACTGCGGGTCTTGCAGATTCTGCCGAGCCATTGATGAAGCGGCTGGTCAGGGTCGCTGTGGTACCACTGGTATTGTTAGAGCCAGCATTCAAGCGAGCCGTGGCGACTGCACCGTAAGAACCCGAGCAACTAGACAAGATGGAGTCGAGCTGAGGCGCGGGGCTGGTGTTTGCTGTTTCGAAGTTCAAGCAGGTCGTTGAGCCAGTGACAACACCATTGAGGAGGCGTGCCGAACCACCAGGCGTGCCGCCCGTGTTGTTCAAGATGATCCCGGTCAAGTTTGCCGATGCATCGTTCTGAGGCACACCCACGAAGGTGAAGTTCGTGATGATTGGGTTGGTGTTCAGCGTGCCAGGCAAGCTGGCGACGGTACGGTTGCTGCCTTCGATCAGACGGTCAGGGCCGCCAGTTGAAGTCAGGGCTTGGAGCACGATCCCGAACTGAGCCTTACCGACCCAACCTTCATCGAAGTCGAGCGAGTCGTCTAGGGCACCAGTTACAACCCAGTTACGCATGTTGACGGTGCCGCCGAAGATTTCGATGCCATCATCACCCGAGTTATGGATCTGGATATTGTTGATTTCCGTTGCAGAACCAACACCGCCCAAGGTTAGACCGTTCAAGTCGTCGCCAGCTGCTGCTGAGGTCAAGAAGGCGCCTGGATAGCGGATTTGCAAATAGGTGATCCGGCCGCTGTTGTCCGCAGCGGTTGCGCCACCGTAAAGTGCCTGACGACCCGTAGCGGCAGTGATGCCTTCGATGGCGTTTTGGCAATCAACGCTGCCTTGCGATACCGCCGTCGAGCAGCCGCGGATTGGCGCAGCGCCCAAGACGATCAGACCAGCCCATTCACGACTTGCACGCGCTTTGTCGGTTTGGGTTCCAGCGACGTCGTTACGTGAAGTCATAATCACGGGGGCTTGCGCCGTACCGTTGACGAAGATTTGTGAGCCGCGGTTGACGATCAAAACGTCAGCCGAAGTGGAACCATAGAGGCGCACACCTGGGTCAATCGTCAAGCTAGCTGCCGTACCAGCATTCAACGCCGCGCCGCGATCAAAGCCAACGTCTACCCGACCAGAGATCTGATAAATGTTGCCTGCAGTCAGGCGAAGATTTGCTGGGATTGTGCCGCTGCCGATGACGCCACTGATGACGCAATTGCGTTGTCCTGCGATGGTGCCTTGCTCGATCGTACCGGTTGGGCAGGCCGCAGCTGGGAGAAGCTGGATGGTCCAGCCCGAAGCCCAGTTCGACGTCGCCGTAGCCGTTGCAGAGAAGGCACCGACATAATTGGCAGCTTCGAAGAAGGAATTGACTCCAGTTGGGTTCAAAGCGGTCCGGGCCAATTCGTTCGGGCCGGGCAACAAGGAAGCACTCAAAGTCGTCGTGACGTTCGAAACGTTGTTGGTACCGCTGGAGAAGGCTGCAGCTGCAACCGAGTCCAATGTGCCCGGGCAGTCAAACATCAAAGAGTCATAACGTGCTGCGGGCGACGTGTTGGACGTGCTGGCGACTGCACAAGTGTTTGTGCCGGTGACGACACCGTTGAGGAAGCGGCCTGCAGCACCGGGCGTGCCGCCAGTATTGTTCAAGACAATACCTTGCAAGTTAGCGCCAGCGCTGTTGGTACGAATACCAACGACTGTGAAGTTTGCGATTGTGGGGTTGGTATTCAACGTGCCTGCCAAGCTGGCAACCGCACGGTTGCTGCCTTCGAACAGGCGGTCAGGACCACCTGCATTTGGCGTTTGCTTGATCACCAGGAATTGAACGGCACCTGTCCAACCTTCATCGAAGTCTAGACCATCATCCAAAGCGCCCGTGATGACCATGTTCTTCATGTTCACGTTGCCGCCGAATACTTCGATGCCATCGTCGCCAGAATTGTGAACCTGCACGAAGCTGATGTCAGTTGCCGAACCAACACCGCCCAAGGTTAAGCCGTTCAAGTCGTCGCCCGCAGCAGCGGAGGACAAGAATTCACCTGGATAACGGATTTGAACGTAACGCATCGTGCCGCTGGTGTCGGCTGTGGTTGCACCGCCGTAAAGAGCTTGACGACCGGTTGCGGCCGTAATGCCTTCAACGGCGTTTTGACATTCCAATGACCCTTGCGCCACAGCAGTTGAGCAACCGCGGATGGGGGCACGGCCCAAAAGAATGACGCCACCCCAAAGACGGTTGGTGGTGTCGACGTTTGCTGTACCCGCAATGTCTTCCTTACCGGTGAAAACGATGGGCTGGCTTGGCGTGCCGACCGCATTGATGCGGCTGCCGCGATTGACGATCAATAAGTCTGAGGCTTCATCGCCAAAGATGGTGACGCCTGGCTCAACCGTTAGCGTGGCAGCGACACCGGTCGCTGCATTCCCGCCAGCGCCTAAGTCACGACCAACATCGACACGACCCACCAAACGATAGGCAACGCCAGTCACGCGAGGCAAAGTCAGATTGGTCAGCACTTCACCTGTGAGGTTGCAAACAGTAGTCGTTCCAATTGCCGTGCCAATGGTGGTGCCAAGCGGGCACGTTGCACCACTTCCGCTGCCACCTGTGCCACCGCCGCCAGTGCCACCTGGGAGATCACCAACAAAGGTTGAACCTGGCGATTGGATGCTGCCGCCCTGCGAACATGCACCCAGAAAGAGTGCCAATGCGGCAACCATTGTCCCGCGACTTGCGATAAACTTCATTATATTCCCCTCACTGGCCGATGCGTCGGTTCCCTCAGCGAGTGGTAAACGCCCTGATCAGGCATTTTTGCTGGAAAACGGGCGCAATTTCGCTGGTGCAGGGCCTCCCTAGTGCTTGGATGTGACAGTCTCACAAAGTCGGTGTGACAGAAATGTAAATTGAGTGTGACTGATTTATTTCAGTCCAGCCGCCCAACAGCTGGATCCGTTCACATCATTGTGAGCGAAATCTTCAGTGCACAGATTAAATTAGCACTCGAAGCTTAGGAAGCTTTTGCTTGGCCGCTGCCGAGTGTAGAGGCCTGTTCCACTAGGGCCAAAGCCTCTTCGATCCCTGTGATTAGCGCTTCCGGGGTGAATGGCTTTGCTATGTGGAGATCAGCTCCTGCCTCCAGAGCCTCAGCTTTGTGGTGGGTCATCGCGTTGGCCGAGACCGCGATGACCGGCATACGTGGCCGCTTCTGCCCGACTTCTAGGCTTCGGATGGCCCGCGTTGCCGTTAGGCCGTCCATCACGGGCATTTGCAAGTCCATCAACACCAAGTCGAAGTCACTACTCTGCACCGCATCGAGTGCCTGCTGACCATCTTCGCAGAGAGTCAAATCAACACCTAAAGGCTCAAGGATCAGTTGCAATACGCGGCGATTGGTTGGGTGATCATCGACGGCCAAAATGCGCAAGCGATCAGATGGAGCATCGGCTTCCACATCTCTAGCCGTGTCACGAGGTGCAACGACTACTGCGCCGGGAACTTCAGCGATAGGCAAAGTCAACTCTAGACGGAATGTCGAGCCCACTCCAACAACGGATTCCGCGGTTACCGTGCCACCCATGAGTTGGGCCAAAGACTGGCAAATCGCGAGACCTAATCCAGAACCGCCATGTGCCCGCGTGATCGACGCATCGATCTGCTCAAACCGATTGAACAGACGTGCTAAGTCTTCTGCCTCAATGCCTGGACCCGTGTCTGACACGGCAATCACCAATCGCATAGCTTGGCCATCGCAGTCCGTTGCAGGCACCAAGTCCACAGCCAGTGTCACCGAGCCATCGGTCGTGAACTTAATGGCATTCGCCAAAAGGTTCGCCAGAATTTGGCGAATGCGCACAGCGTCACCGACGAGCCAAGTATGATGCGATTCCAAGCAAGGCTGGCTGAACTTCAAGCCTTTGTCGTCAGCCCGCACCGCATACAAAGCCGAGGTGCCTGAAATAAGGTCTGACACTCGGAAGGGTGTCGCTTCAATTTCCAAGCGCCCAGACTCTACACGCGCCAAATCAAGAATATCATTTAGAACGCGCTCCAGAGAGACACCTGACTCGCGAACCAAATCGACCATCTCCCGCTGGGCGGCTGACAACTCGCTCTGCGACAAAGCCCCAGCAATCGCGACGATGCCGTTCAGCGGTGTGCGAATCTCGTGGCTCATATTGGCGAGGAAGGCACTCTTAGCATTATTGGCCAATTCAGCATTGGCACGCGCTTGATCCAGCGCTTCACGACGCGCCATGTCTTCGGTTATATCCGTCACGAAGGAGCGGATTGTGCCCGCACCCGATGTCGGACGACCAAACACGGTTACGATAGAGCGTCCATGGCGAATATTGACCCCGTCCAAGCAGAAGCGGAAATCGACTGTTTGAGGGCGGTTTTCAAGATAGGCTTGGCGCGTGACCCGATGAACGAGCTCACGGTCTTCCTCGATGATATTCTCAAGAAATGAGGCCATCAGATCGCCATCGCGGGACTGATCGGGGCGCAGGAAATGCTCTACCGCGCCAAACCCGATAATCTTGTGGCCCGGTTGTTCAAGGTCCCATACCATAGAGGAACCACTCATCAGCGCTGTCTCGAGCCGATTTTCCAATTGCTCGGCACGGGTCAACAAGGTGCGAAGCTCTGTCTGGTCATCAACCATTCCAAAAATCCGCGCGACCCTACCTTGTTCGTCCAAGACGGTGTGGACAATGGAAGCCACTTGACGCGTCAAGCCATCCATCCCAACAATCGGCATCACAAACTTGTGGACGCCCGCATTTTGATTGAAGCGGAGAATATTCTCTTTCGCTAAGTCACGACATTCGGGCACGACTTGAAGCAATTGATCGCGCGCAGAGGGTGCTGCCGGTCCGGGCTGACGGCCATAAGCGCGGAATGTACCCGGAGACCAGAATAGGCTTCCCGACCGCGCATCAAAGTCAAAGAAGCCAATCGGCAAATCACTTTCCAGCAAGTCGAACATATGGGCGTCACGATCGCGGCGTTCTAATGCATTGGCCAATTGCTGGGCGTGGCTATCTTTTTCCACCAGCAAAGCATGCAATCGCGCCTGGCCATCACTGAGATAGCGAGCAAACCACATCATGCAGCAGAAGTAAGCAGCGGTGACAGAGGCCAAGATGTTTCCGTCCGGCTGGAGTGCCAACCAGACGCCGAACCCGATCAAACCAAGCCAAATGGGCCAAGTACCCAAGATCATAATCCGCAATCTCGAATTGGTCTGGGCAATGAACACATTTGTACTGGCTGCGAGCATGATCGCTGCCGCAGCATAGCTCATCCCAGAATGTGCACCCACGGCAACAATCGCAAATGACGGAACCCATGCCAGCGCGCATCGCGCAATCAGCGTCAGGATAAGCTGATTTTCGGCTTGCTGCGCTGCTGCTAAGAGCTTTCCAGGGTCTTTTACGCCCCGCATGCGGTTCAACCAATTGTTCGAGAACCGCATCAAATGCGCATCAAAAGCGATACTGGCCAAAAAGATCAGCAAAGCCCAGAAAGGCCCGCCGGCAAAAGCAATGCCGAGATTCAATAATCCATGACAAATATAGCTGGCCGACCAATGAACTCGCGTGTTTTTGAGCGCTTGTCGAACTCCCGATATGCGAATGGCAGCGGGCGCGCTCGCTGGTTCCAGTGAAATCCGGTCTAAGGCGAAGTCAAAGAAACGTGAAACGGCTTCAAACATGAAGGCAAACTAACATCTTGCAATGAATCTTGTTTTAACGCGCTGCCGCGCCTCGTTTTTAGGCAAATGTGGGTATCGAATTTTGATGTACTAAGCTTTGGAAAAGCCTTTTTCCAAGGCGTTTGAAACTTATGCGACCAAATCCATTGGCCAATTGTTAAGCATTACCCGCCTATTCCGGAGGCAGCTTTCTAACGAGTTGAGCCGACCGACCGCTATGCACGCCAAAAACCTACGCATGAACCACGATTACATGACACTGGTTCACTGCCGCGACAAAGCTTGGGGTCAACACGCCTTAACGCGGATTGGGTCTATCTTCGTTGCAGCCACGGCGGTTGGCATTTCTGTTCCCGGCTCTTGGTGGATATTCTGCGTCGCAGCCATGACGATCGGCTGGGGTTTGGAGGGGACATTTTATCGCT
>CALRLV020000022.1:0-15871 GCA_943368895.1 Ferrovibrio terrae | reverse complement strand
AAGGCCCCCAATCCGCCCCTACAAGGGTTTGAAATCATGGGACCAAACCCAAACGAGCTGGCGATTCGGGTCGGGATTAATGTCGTTCTTTATGCCCTGACCGGCAATTACAAAGCCGATCAAGTTCATGCGCCTGCCTTGCTTGAACGGCTAGGTCGTAGGCAGGTACCGCCGCGATGAATGGCATCGACCTCGTTAAACTGGGCTTTGACCCGTGGCTACCGCCCTTCGTTCTCTTAGGTCTGGCGATTTTTGGCCTCGGCTTGATCCCACTTTACCTGCGCCTCGGCGGCAAAGCACCGGTGACACGGCTCTGCCTGGTGCTGGTTGCACTCATTGGCCTTTCAGGGCCCAGCCAAGTGCGCGAAGAACGCGTGGCATTGACAGACATTGCGGCCATTCTGGTGGATCGATCCGAAAGCATGACGTTGACAGATCGTACCGCGGGGGCAGAAGTGGCCCTGCGTGCGCTAAAAACCCGTCTCGGCCAAATCGAAAACTTAGAAGTCCGCACCACTTATTTTGATGGCAGCGGTGCCGGAACCGCCCTCTCCTCCGGTCTCGATCAGGCCTTTGCCGATATTCCGCCAGACCGGGTCGCAGGCGCAATTGTGATTAGCGATGGCCGCTTCATCGATGGCGAGGACGCTGCCCGCCCCTTCCCTGTGCATCAAGTCCTTGTCGGCAGCCCGAAAGAGCGCGACCGCCGGATCGGTCTTCGCTCTGCCCCGAAACAAGCGCCCATTGGTGAAATTTCCAAAGTGGTCGTGCGGGTCGAAGATACCGACCCATCGGTCCCTCTGACCGTACGGGTTGGCACTGATGCGCCACAGACGCTGAACGTGCCAACGGGCGAAGATATTGTCATTGAAGTTCCAATCAACCAACGTGGTCTCATTCCGATTGCTATTGAGACACCGGCGGTCGCTGGCGAGGTTTCAACCGCTAATAATGGGCTGGCGCTCTCGATTACGGGGGTACGGGACCGTTTGCGTGTTATGTTGGTGACCGGGCAACCCTATGCGGGGTCGCGGGCGTGGCGGAACCTCTTAAAGTCAGATCCCAGCGTCGATCTGATCCAATTCACCATCCTCCGACCACCGGAAAAGCAGGACTTTACGCCCACTGAAGAATTGTCGTTGATCCCCTTCCCGACGCGCGAACTCTTCCTCGACAAGATTGATAGCTTTGACTTGGTGGTGTTCGACCGCTTCTCTCGCCTCTCCGTGCTTCCAGACGCTTATCTCGACTCGGTCGCGCAATGGGTGGAAGGCGGCGGGGCTTTCTTGATGCTGGCAGGCCCTTCTGAAGGACTGGATGAAGGGGTGCAGTCGACGCCATTGAAACGCATCTTGCCCGTCCAATCGCGCGGCGAGCCGATTGAGGCTGCCTTTCGCCCGGCCTTAACTGAGCGTGGCCGCAGCCATCCGGTTTCCGCCAGTTTGGCTGAACAGTCCGACAGCTGGGGCCAATGGCTGCGGGTCCAACCGTCTACCGCCACGGGTGACGTGTTGTTAGAAGGCGCAGGCGAGCCCCTCCTCGTTTTGGGTCAAGTGGGACGTGGGCGCGTGGCAGCCGTGATGAGCGATCAGGCTTGGCTGTGGCGACGCGGCTATGATGGCGGTGGCCCGTTCGATGAGCTTTTTCGCCGAACAGCCCACTGGCTAATGAAAGAAGCAGACCTTGAGGCCGATCGCTTAGTCCTGCGCAGCCAGCCCGGCCGCCTGCTGATAGAACGGCAAAGCAGTGACGACCCCGGTCCCGCCCAAGTCACAGTGTCAGGCCAAACCTTCTCCGTACCGCTCTCTGCTACAGGGACCGGTGTTTGGCGAGGTGAGAGTAGCATGGCCAAGCCCGGACTGGCCTTTGTGCAATCCGGTGATAAGAGTGCCTTTATCGTCGCCGGTATTGGTAACCCGAATGAGGCGCGCCTCCTCACGGCAGATCCCACCGCCCTTGCCGGCCCGCAAGCCAAACAAGGTGGCGGCAGTGTAACTTGGCTTGGCAAAGCCGGAACCGGTCCCCTGCCTGACATTGCGCGCCTAGGCAAAAGCCAAAAGGCGGGGGCTGAAGGCCTGGGCTTGCGGCGCGCTGGCGCAACAAGTGTTACGGCAACCAGCCGCGACGCGATCCTGCCACCTTGGGTCTATGCGATCTTGTTGACTGGACTGGCGCTTTTAGCTTGGTGGCGCGAAGGCCGACTGGTGATTTCCCGCCCAAAAACCTAATGGCTAAACCTTTTTCAAGAGCCTACCCGCTGGTGTGACTACAGGGGCCTGCGGGGCTGCGCGCCACAATACACGGTTAGGGTCAGCAGGCCCGGGCAGAATCAGTTGGGCTTTCGGGACGCGCTGAAAGCCATAGGGCTCAAAGAAGGCCAGGTCCCCCACCAGAATCACTGGCAGGCCCGTCAAACGGTCGCTGGCTTCAAGACAGGCCTCAACTAAAGTGCTACCCAAGCCGTGACCTTGCCGGTCCGGTGCTACGGCAATCGGCCCTAAAAATAAGGCTTGATGGCCTTGATCGGTAACCAGCGGCCACAAACGGCACGCGCCGATCAGCTGTCCATCGGCCAAAGCCACGAAAGACACATCGCGTCGACAGCTATGACCCTCACGCAGGCGGGCAGCGGCCTTTGCATGTCGCCCTGGGCCAAAGGCCAGAGCGTAAAGCGCTTCAACGGCTGCGTCATAAAGGGCGGCATCGGGCAGAAGGTCAAACTTCGCGGACAATTTTCGGGTCACTTTTATTGAATATGGAGCGTGCGTCGCGTTTTGGAGATGCGCGCGCGATGCTTTAAAGGACATGAGGCCCCTATGAAAGGCGCAAATCACATTTTTGAATTCAATAGGCTTGGCAAATAAAATAAGCTCGGTCGTGGTTTGTTTGAACCAAATGCAGGCTAGGAACGTAATGTGAGTATGACCAAATCCCTTCTGCGCCCCGCCCTCGCCCTTTTCCTGCCGCTGCTCAGTGCCATCGGGCTTGCAAGCCCAACCAAGGCAGGCACGCCTGAGCCCACCTTCAAACGGGTTCTGCGCGAAGGAACGTTTGAAATTCGCGACTATGACAGCCAAGTGGTCGCTGAAGTTCGCGTCCCTGAAGGTCGCGGTGATCCTGCAAGTGCAGGCTTTAGGCCTTTGGCGCGCTATATTTTCGGCGGCAATAAGCCGCGCGCCAGCATTGCAATGACCGCACCCGTGACGCGCCAACAAGAAGGGCAGTCCATCGCCATGACGGCACCCGTCATCCGTCAAGATGCCGGTGCTGAATGGAAAGTGCGCTTTATCATGCCGGAAGGCTCAACGCTGGCGACTATGCCCGTGCCCAACGACCCCAATGTCCGCCTGTTGGAAGAACCAGCCAAGCGCTATGGCGTGATAACCTTCTCCGGCTTTGGTAGCCAAGCGACGATGGCGCAAAAGAGCGAAGAATTGCGGACATGGCTGCAAGGCAAAAAGCTGACGCCGATCGGGGCACCGATTTATGCGTCTTATGATCCACCTTGGACTGCGCCATTCTTGCGTCGGCACGAAGTGTGGCTGGCTTTAGCCGCGCCGACCAAGCCCTAGATACATACAAAAATTGATGGTTGGCGGAAAGAGTGGCTGGGGTGCTAGGGATCGAACCTAGGAATGTCGGTACCAAAAACCGATGCCTTACCGCTTGGCGACACCCCAAGAGAGGCAGGCAGATAGACGCGCTTGGGCCTCGGTGCAAGACTTTTGATCACATAAACACTGCCATCAGGGCCTAACGCTGTTATCGTGCTGCCAATGGATCAGACCAGCGTGCGCAGATAGCCAATTATCAGGGCGTCGAGCTCGGCTAGCCAAACGTCTTTCGTGGAAGGTGGAAGCTTAATCGCCGCGGATATGGCCGCATGTGTGGTCGCTATCAGCAGTTTGCACACGGTGGCGAGGCGCTCTTCATGGGCAGAAGCGACGAAGGGTTCCAGCGCTTGCTTCATGTTGAGAGCAACTTGGTCATCTTCGCCGAACGCATAACCCGACCCCGCAAAGACACGATCAGAGGCTTCTGCCAGCACGACATAGGCAGGATTGGCTTCATAGAAAACCAAGTATGGTTGAAGAAATTCGCGGGCCGCTTGCTCCAACGACCCCGGTGGAGAGGCTGCCTGGCTATGCGCAATGCGTTGCGCAATCGCTTCAATTTCTGCTCCATACCTTGCCACCAAGGCGGTCAATAGAGCTGCGCGATTGGGAAAGAATTGATAAAGCGATCCCGGTGACGTGACAGCCTGCTTGGCAACCATATCCATTTTAAGCCCCTCAGCACCATGAACCAGAATCAAGTCTGCTGCTGCGTCCAAGAGGCGATCAACGCGGCGCTGACCCCGGTCTTGGCTGGGTGCCTTTGCTTTAGGGGCTGCGCTCACCGTCATCTTTTCACCCCGAAATCGAAACCTTCTTGACAATACGAGATTACTCTCATATTTGCAAACACGAGATTAATCTCATATTTTGGAGAAAAAGTGATGACAATCCTTAACCGTCGTGCCCTGATTGGTGGCCTTGCTGCGTCGAGCTTGGCAACAAATGTCTTTGCCGGAACGGTCACCGATACGGATGTGATCATTATTGGGGCGGGCGTGGCGGGCATATCGGCGGCGCGTCAGCTTAAGGCCGCTGGCATTCGAACTCTCATCTTGGAGGCCCGTGACCGGATCGGCGGGCGCGTCCTGACTGACACCCAAACGCTCGGCCACACATTCGACCGTGGGCCCTATTGGCTGCACAATAAAGCAACCAACCCTTTGGTGCCCTTGGCGCGGCAAGCTGGCATCGGCCTGATTGAGAGTAGTTATGAAAATGGGGGTATTTTCGACCAAGGCATCCCCAGTACCAATCCATCCTGGAAGGACGCAAATGAGGCAGTGGTGGCTTGGGAAATGCGCCAACTTCTTCCCTTCGCCCGACTGAATGACCAGGCCTTGGGGGCGACCTTGCCCAATCCCACCCCAGCGCAACGCCATGTCGCCAATATCTTTGCCGTGGAAATGGGTGAAGACCCCAGCCTCGTCTCGCTGCAAGGCTATTACAATCTGGAGGCGGGCGAAGATTTGATCCCCGCAACAGGTATGGGACCCTTAGTGCAAAGCTTGGCTAGCGGACTGGATATTCGCCTGAATAGTCCGGTATCAACGCTTCGCTGGGATCGGGCGCATGGCGTGACGGTCATTGGCAGCTTCGGGCAAGTGACCGCGCGAAAAGTTATCATCACAGTGCCCACGGGCGTATTGGCCTCAGGCAACATCCGGTTTGACCCAGCTCTGCCAATCGCAAAGCAGACAGCGCTGGCAAATCTTCCCATGGGAGCTTTGGAGAAAGTAGCCATGGTTCTGCCGGCCCCCATGCCGGATTTACCCGAATATGCGCTTTCCAACAGCCATATTCAGCAAGGCCACTATCATGCTCTGGTTAGCGCGCCGGACAAGGCAATGATTACGGCCCTGATACCGGGCCCTGTGTCTCGTGCCCTCCAAGGCGATGGCTCCGCTGCGCTCGAGGCCTTTGCACTCGACCTACTCAAAAATGTGATCGGGACGGACGCGCGCGTCACGGCTTTAAGCTCAACCAATTGGCAGGGTGACCCCCTTGCCTTGGGCTCTTATCCCCATCAGACAGTGGGCCATGCAAATGCGCGAAGCATCTACTCCCAACCTGTTGAAGATCGACTGTTTTTCGCAGGCGACGGCGGAGAAGATTCACTGGCTGTGACTGTTGGTGGTGCTTGGCGACAAGGCCAAAAAGCGGCGCAAACCATTGCCCGACAACTTGGTGCGAAACGGCGCAGAGCTTAGCGTGGCCTTTGCAACTGCCGCTAGGCGGAGCCTGTAAATTCCTATATCACAGATGGTGATAAGCGCAGCTGCTCGACCTATCTCTTAATCCAGATGGTGCAGGTGCGATGGAGGACAGGGTGAAGCAATTTTTTATTACGATCGCAGGGGTCTTTTTGGGCCTAGTGTTATTCTTTATCCTGATCCCAATCATCCTGATTTCCTCGGTTGCAGGCTCTAGCGCCCCCGTCACCCCATCCCATACGGTCTTGAGCATTGATCTGCGCGAACCGGTTACAGATGTGCCACCCAATTCTCCGTTTGCGGGCTTTTCTAGCGGCACGTCTGTTGTCGACATTGTGCGCAAACTACAAGCGGCGGAGACCGACGGCAGCGTGAAGGGCTTGTTCGTTCGCGCCAGTGAAGGCGGAATGGCACCGGCCCATGCGGAAGAAATTCGCCAAGCGATGATCGACTTTAAAGCCACCGGCAAGTTCATCGTCGTACATGCGCAAGGCTTTGAATATCCAACGCTCTCCAATTATGTGGCCGTGTCAGGGGCCAGCGAATTGTGGATGCAAGGCACCACCGATTTTGCCGCCACAGGCATTGTGGCCGAGACGCTTTTCTTGGGCGGCTTTATGGAAAAATTCGGGATACTGCCGCAGTTCGAACAATTCAAAGAATATAAGAACGCAGTCAATACCTATACCGAGAAGACCTTTAACGCCCCGCACCGCGAAGCCACAACGGCCATGCTGGGCAGCATTTATAACGCCTTCTTGGCCTCTACAGCGTTTGACCGCAAAATGCCTGTCGAAGCCATGAAGGCCGCTCTCGACCAAGCGCCTTTGTCGGCCGAAGCAGCCCTACAGGCCAAACTGATCGATAAAATCGGTCAGCCCGAAGCAGCGGAAGACGCCGCGCTTGCCCGAGCTGGCGGCAAAGGTAAAGCCCAATTCGTTGACCTCGCCAGCTACCAGCTCCCAATGGAATCTGGCCCTGTGATCGCTTTGGTCGGTGGTGAAGGCGCGATTGTAACAGGCCAACGCAGCGGCGATCCATTCGCGGCCGAAAGCAATATCACCAGTGATGATTTTGCCGCCGCAATTCGCGATGCGACCGATGACGCTTCGGTCAAAGCCATTGTCTTCCGAGTGTCGTCGCCGGGTGGCTCACCTAGTGCTTCTGACCAGATCTGGGCTGCGATTGAGCGGGCAAAGAAAGCGGGCAAGCCGGTTGTCGTTTCCATGGGGGCCTATGCGGCCTCAGGTGGCTATTATGTCTCCACCGGGGCGGATGCGATCCTTGCCATGCCATCGACCATCACGGGGTCTATCGGTGTCTTTAATGGTAAGTTTGTGATCAATGACGCCCTGAACCGCTACACAGGGGCCAACATCGCGTCCATCCAAGCCGGAGGTGACTTCGCCAATGCCTATTCCACCGCTACGCCTTATACCAACAGCCAAAAGGCTGCGATGAATGCGGCGGTGACGCGCATCTATGAAGACTTTACGGGAAAAGTTGCTGCGGGTCGGAAGCTTCCGCTGTCGCGCGTACAAGAGATTGCCAAAGGTCGGGTTTGGACGGGCAATGAAGCCAAGGACCTTGGCCTGGTTGACCAAATTGGCGGCCTTCGCACGGCGATCTTGAAAGCCAAAGCGCTGGCCAAGATTGAAGCCAAAGACAGTATCACGCTGCGCAGCTATCCCAGCGTCGAAGACCCACTGACGGCCTTTAGCCGGGCCTTTGGTGCGAGCGCGGCAAATGCCAAGGTCACGGCGCGTGCCGCGACCGTGATTGGCGCTTTGGCCGGCGATGAACGTCTGTCTCAGATATTGAACGAGGCATCGCAAGCAAAAGGGCCCAGCATGCGCGAGCCCGTCCGCATTCACTAACGCCTCGCCCGTCTATTCCATCGCGAATTGGCGGGCCGTTTGAGTTAAAGTCTGAACGAGGGCCTGCTCTTCTTTTGAGAGGAGCGGGTTCCAAACGTCAAAGATCAACACAACGCGAAGCTCGTCGCTATCATTGCGCGCCATATGTTCCAGCGTGTCATCAAAGATCAAGACTTTACCGACTTCCCAGCGCCTTTGCTCAAAGCCCACACGGTAGATGCAGTTTTTGGGGACAACCAAGGGCAAATGCACCACAAGGCGGGCATTGGTCTCGCCATGATGGGGCGGGATTTCGGTATGGGGTGCAAGGGCGGAGAACATGGCATTGGGACAAAGCCCGCCAATCTCCGCCATCTCAACCTCTTCCAACGCTGCTGCAGTCTTGGGGCACGCAGCCAAATTGGCCTCGTCGCGCACACCACCGCGCCATAAGGACAGGCTGCTCCAGCGCTGGGAATGGTTGAGCTCTGCCCATTGGTTGACCGGGTCACCGGGCTGGTACGCAATATAGGGCTGGAAAGCATCTTGTTGGCTTTGAAGCGCGGCCTTGAGCTCTTCCGTGATGGCAGCGGTTTGCGCTTCCAGCGCCGGAACCCAGGCAAAGTCCTTTGGATCAAAGAATGGGATAGCCGGCAGGCGTGGCACTTGGAGTTGGTTGCAATCGGCGTGATAGGGCTTGGTTTGACCCGACATGATCGAAATGGCCTCTTGCCACTGCCCCGACAGGCCCCCTGCCCCACCAACCGCTTCAAACAGAGTGATAGCAAACGCCTCTTGGTAATCTCGAACAAGCTTTTGGGCCCGGGCCAATCCAGGGGCTAAGCTGGGTGGCCAATGTGCTTCGGGCGGCGCGATCTTTAGAACATTGCGGTACGTAACTGCCGCCAGCTTCAATCGACCTTGCCGCTCATAGAGCGCGCCTTTTGCCAAAAGCGCGGGGTAGAAATAAGCGTCAGCCGACAGCGCGAGTTGGAGGGCAGCAAACTCGCCGTCAATCTGGCCCAGTTCGCGGCGAGCATTGGCCAGCATCAGCGCAATCATCGGATCTTGCGGGATCAAAGTGCAAGCACGAGCCAGTGCGGCTTCGGCCTCTTGATAGGCACCGCGTTGAAACGCGTGAATGCCCAAGCGGTGCAGCGCTAACCCGTGATCGGGTGCTGCCTTGGCAACTTCGCCCCACAGACGCTCTGCCTCTGCCCAACGGCCTTCGCCGGCGGCTTTTTCGGCTTGAGCCACCCAAGCATCAATCTGTGCGGTCATATGCAATCCCCTTCCCGCTTTATGAAACCATCATCGGAGGGACGCAAGCATAGGCCATGCAAACAAAAACGGCGGGTCCTGAAGGACCCGCCGCCATGTTTCAATCTGAAATATCAGATCAGAACTTCACGTTGACGCCGAGTGCATAAACGCGGCCCAAAGTGTCGTAATGCGATGGGAAGGTGTTACCGGAGTTGTACGAAGTCGTACCAGTCTCGTTACCGATGATTGGTGGATCTTCATCAAACACATTGGTGACCGAAGCGGTAACCGACAA
This sequence comes from Ferrovibrio terrae, assembly GCA_943368895.1. Lineage (GTDB taxonomy): Bacteria > Pseudomonadota > Alphaproteobacteria > Caulobacterales > Aquidulcibacteraceae > Aquidulcibacter. The sequence goes on along the minus strand of CALRLV020000022.1, from coordinate 6,630 downwards.
TGCCGAGTTCACATCCCACGATGCTGCCAAATCGATGTAGTTAAAAGCATCGATGGTTTCGAAGGCGTCGAAGATGCCTGGCTTCAGAGTCTCTTCGATGTCGATCGAAGAGTAGTGACGCCAGTTATACGACAATTGGAAGTCTCCGACCGACCAGGTGGTACGTTGTACCGAGCGGAACTGGTGGGTTGGATCGCAGCTCGAGCCATAGAAGCCGTTGCAATCGATCACATCGGAGTCAGCCGTCGTACGGGACTCGTTCTTGGTGTAGTAGTTCGCATTATAAGAAATGCGGACCGAACCCCACTTGCTGTCCAAGCCGAGGCTTTCGAGGTCGAAGCCGGTGTTGATGCCCAACTCATAACCAGCAGCTTGCTGATAATCCAAGTTGGTGGTCAGCAAACGGATACCCGCGCCTGGAGTTGCAATGTCGCCGTTGATACGGACGATCAGCGAACAGAAGGACTGGATGCCTTGCTTGTAGCAGCCATCGAGAACTTCTTGCGGCTGGCCGAGGCCAATCGTGTCGTTGATCTTGATGTCATAATAGTCAAACGTGACAGCGGTGTTCTTCAAGAAACCACCCAAGTCAGGACGCCAGACGAAACCGAGAGTGAGGGTATCACCTTCTTCAGGGTCGGCTGGGTTAGCTGGGTCGGAGCCTTCAAAGGTGCCGACTTGGCCGGCCACGATGTCTTGAACGTTCCAAACGTCGCCTGCTGCTTGGCCGGTCGATTGGCACAAAGCGCGCAAAGCTGCAGTACGCTCTGCAACTGGTTGAGCGATCGAGCAGGGATCGCGACCAGAGTTTTGCAGACCGGTGACGAATGGCGAGAACAATTCACCAACGTTAGGCGCACGAGCTGCCTTTTGCTTCATGGCGCGGAAGCGGAATTGATCGGTCAATGCCCAATCCAAACCAACTTTCCAAGTCGTGTTCTGACCGGTCAAGGAGTAGTCAGCCAAACGATAGCCGAGTTCCAAGCTGAGCGATTCAAACAATGGCTTACCAGCTACCAAAGGCACACCGATTTCGGTGTAGACTTCGTTGACGCTGTAACCACCGGCGACTGGCAAGGTGTTACCACCAGCACCACCCAAGCAGCTGGTTGGAGCCAGCTTCAAGCATTCGTCTGGCGTGGTGGAGCCTTCTTCACGGCGATATTCGTAACCGAACACGACGTTGACTGGGCTGTCTGCCATTGGGCTTTGGAAGCCATGCAAAGGACCACCGACCGAAGCACCTGCGATGCTTTGAACGTAGTTTTGCTGTTCCAAGGCTACTGCCGACGAATAGGCTGCCATGGCTGGGGTGATGGTGCCAAAGCCACCAAATACGTTGATGGGTACGCAAGCTGCGTCGCCATTGGCGCAAGCGGTCGTGCTGGTAGCATCCAAAGCATTTTGGAAGTTAGCGACGTTGGTGTAACCAGCCGACACGTTGGTACGGTCTGCTTGGCCCATTTGAACCGACGCATCCCAGGTCCAGTCTGGCAAGAACTTGCCAAGGTCACCCTTCAGACCCAACACCATTTGGAAGGTGTTGTTGTCATAAGTGGTCGAACGCTCACCAAATTCGACGGTACGACGACGGATGGACATTTGCAGCTTGTCGGCCGCGTCAACCACACCGTTGTTGTTCACGTCGACCCAGCGACCAGTCGTGTTGCCGCCACCAGTGCGGAATACGTTGGCTTCTGTGATTATCTTTGCGCGAGCTTGAGCCGACAGATATGGGTTGTTCAATGGCACCATAAACAGGTTACCGAACACGCCCGATGGAGCGATCTGCTGACGAATATTGGTCGCAGCAAAGGTTGCACGGCCATAGGCTTCAACATGGTCGTTGATGTCATAGCGCGCGATGGCGGTTGCCGAGTAGCGCTCTTGTGGGGTTTGGTAGTAGTTATATGGGTTGAAGTTGAACACCGAGCAGTTTGCGCCCAAGGTGCCGTCGTCGCGGAACTGGCCGCCACCGCCCATATAGGTCATGCGGGTTGGGATACCCGTGGTCGAACCACCAGCGGCCACAACGTTTGGACCACCGCAACCTGCAGGAGCAGCAGGAGCAACACCGCTCAAGCCATCGCCGGTTTCAGACACAACGCCGATCAAGCCGAATGGACGGTCAGCCAGCAAAACTGCATCACGCTGGGTCCAGTTCATGGACAAAGCCACGTTACCGCGGCCATCGTCTAGGTTTGCACCCATAGCAACCGAAGCAGTCACGATTTGGCCGTCATTGTCGCCGGTGATCGAACGCTTCAGATCAACTTCAATGCCTTCGAAGTCCTTCTTCAGCACGAAGTTGATAACGCCCGACATAGCGTCCGAACCATAAACGGTCGACGCACCACCGGTCAGAATATCAACGCGCTCCAACATGGCTTGAGGAACGGTCGAAATGTCGACGCGGCCATCAATGTTGTATGGGGTCATGCGCTTGCCGTCCATCAGGACGAGGTTCCGTTGCGAACCCAAACCGCGCATGTTGACGGTGGTCACACCAGCGGTACCGTTGTTGACGTTTTCACCGTCGCCAGGGATCGTGGATGGCAGCGAGCGGAGCAGCTTTTCAGCTTCCGCAACTTGGTTCAGCTGAAGTTCAGCGCCACCAATTGACGTAATCGGGCTGGCCGATTGCACGCCTGGTGCCGAAATCCGCGTACCGGTTACAACCACGACTTCAGCGGCCTTCTCCTCGGTCGCAGCCGCCGTCTGGGCGAATGCGGGCGCTGCAAAGCCGAGGCCTGCAACAATAGTGCTCGCGAGCAAGAACTCGCGGGTCATCGAAATTTTCATACTGGAACCTCCATTTGTCCCCTGCCCTATCGCTGTTTGACTCAGCTTTTTCAGGCAATAGGGCGAGAGTTAACCAGCACATTACAAATCGTCAACGCTTGAATGACAGGGAAATGACAAAGATAGATCAGGTTGTTGCCAAACTGTCGCACGCTTACCCCTTGTTTTCCAAGCCACATCTTTTACGTAATGAATAATTCCACCTGAACATAAGCTATATTGTATATATTTGATTACCTGAATAAATAATTCCACCAAAATCACTAGATGCGCATTATACAGGTAACATTGCCAAAACTAATTGAACAAAACTCTGCGGAAATTTTTTATTGGTCTCAAATTTATCCAATTTATTTTATACAAATCTGTTATTGCGAACTATTCCGACAACCACCACGACTTGCTGTGGGACAAGTCTCAGACGCTCAGGAACGGCTCAAGCCGCTGATTGCCCAAAAACTGGGCACTTAAAATGACTAGGCTTTAGTCAATAGCTGCCTTTGCCCCAAATCTAACCACAAGGGTTCGGTCAAATCGAATGCCATGGTCAAACGAAAAAAGGCGGCCCCGAAAGGCCGCCTTCTCTCATTGTGTTGATCAATCCAACGCCTAGAAGCGGCGGATGATCGTTGCGTTGTACGAACGGCCGAACTGGTCGTACTGCGAGGTCAAAGCAGAGTTGCCCAAGCGCGAGAAGTACACAGCGGTCGAGATCGATGGCGGTGCTTCGTCGAACAAGTTGCGGATACCGCCAACGATGGTCCAGTTGTCCGAACGATAGCGGACGCTGACACCATGCGTGATGGTGGTTTCGGTCTTGGTCTTATACAGAACCGAACCGATACCATTGTAGGCGTAGTAAGAACCAGGCGTTGCAACAACTGGGTTCACACCATTGTTGAACAAGGTTTCGTTGGACTGGCCAACGGCATCAATGTTCCAGCTGTAGGTCCAGTCCTTACGCTCAAAGCGCAACTGGGTTTGGCTGACGTACATTGGCTCACCAATGTCACCGGCAACTTGGGTCAAGTTGCTGTCAGAGAACAAGCCCTGCTCGTTGGACATGGTCCAGCGGTGTGCGGTGTCGATCACCAAATCACCGAACGCGAAGTCTTTGCGGTAGACGGCCTTCAGGTCGATACCTTCAACTTCGGTCACGTTCACGTTCACATAGTCGTTGGAAACCGTCAAAATTTGGCGGAAACGGTTCGACGTTGGGTTGGTGTCACGTGTGAACAAGCGGCAGAACTGGTCAGCGCGGGCTTGATCGGCAGCACCATAGCAGGAGCCAACGATGTTACCTGCACCAAACTGAGCAACCTGATCGGTCACCGAGATTTTCCAGTAATCGACGCGCAAGTTCAGGTCGATCTTGGTAGGTGTGTAGACGAAGCTGAAGATATCCGAACGGGATTCTTCTTCCTTCAACGTGCCTGCACCACCACCAGTGAATACGGTCACCGACTGGCTCGAACCATTGGTCGCGCCGTTATAGTCGCCGGGGATGCCAGCGGCCAAGCAACGTGCCTTCAGGATCGGGTTTTGGCTCAAGTCGTGGTTGATACATGGGTCAACGGCTGCCTGGCCCAAGAAGCCAGTTTGGTCGCCCAAGAACAATTCGAACAGAGCTGGTGCACGGTACGATGTACCAGAAATCGCGACGATCGCAAATTCCGGTGTGATCTTCCAGTTTGCCGTGGCTTTCCACGTCGTGTTGGAATCATAGGAATCATAGTCGGTAAAGCGATAAGCCAAGTTCACTTCGAGGTTTTCTACCAGCGGCTTCTTCGACATCAATGGTGCCGAGAGTTCGCCGTAGACTTCCTTCACGGTGTCTTCGCCCTTGGTGATGCCTGCAACCGTAGTCAATGCAATGTTTGCACGACGGGTTTCAGCACCTGGAACGTCGTTGATGCTGTAGGTACGATATTGCGCACCCAAGACCAATTTCACGGCATCAGATGCACCAGGAACCTGGAACACGTCACCGGAGACGTTACCTTCAACCACGGTTTGCTCATAAACCGTGTTGCCGGTGTTTTCGTTGTTGAAGAGGTAGTTGAACTCTTCGTCTGTGAAATCACCGCGCAGGACGCGTGGATCAAAGAAGTTGATTGGCAAGCAGGTGCCGCCCGACAGGGTTGGCGTTGGGCAGGTGACCACGCCAGTTGTTGGGTTGCGCGTTGCGTTAGCCATCGCGGTCAAACGGTCAGCCAAGATGGCGGTACCGGAATACTCGCCTTCGCCGCTGCTGGTTTGTGCGTAAACTTCCCAAGCACCATTCTTGAAGAAGCCAGCCAAGCCATTGCCGGTTTGACCTTTGACGCCGCCGACGACTTGCCAAGTTTCAACCGTTTGTTCGCTGTTGGCAGGACGTACGATGACTGGCTGAGCCGAAACGCCAAATGGGTTATAGGCGTTGGTGGCTGGGATCACGAAGAACAGCTGAGCTGCACGCGACTGGCTCGACTCACGCTTGGCATAGAGTGCTTCACCATAAACTTCGACGCCGCCCAAAATGTCCAAATCCCGTGCCGCAGTGGCGTAGAAGTTGGTGCGCTTGGATGGCGAGATGATGTCGGTGTTAGCTACCAGCGGATGCTCGTAATCGATTTGGTTAGCCAATGGCGCACCAATCACCCCGTTTTGTGGGCTGAACAGACGACGATAACCAGGAACGGTCAACAAAGCTTGTTGGCTGGCGCAGGTCGCGGTGGCACCAGTTGGAAGCAAGCACAAAGTGGTGCTGCCTGCTACTGGGCGAACCGATGGGTTCAAACCAACGGTGCGGGCGGTGATGCTTGGATCGGAGATCCAGGTACCGGTGCCGGTTGTGGCTGCGCCCAAGAGCGAGATACGGTTGAAGGATGGGCCGATACCAAAGCACTTAGGCTGGCCAGTCTTTGGATCGATGAAGTCGGCGCGTTGGCCGGTTGCCGCATCGAACACATAGTCTTGTTGGCAATAATCACGGTCGCCGTACTTCAGGGCTTTTTGCTCGAAGTAGCTGCCGCTGACCATCACGTTCCAACGGTCTGCAGTCTTACCCCACAAAGCGCCGACGGTGAATTGCTCACCAGCGCCTGCTTCGGTCATATTGCCCGAAGCGGTTGCTTCAAAGCCGTTGACGTTCTTACGAACGATTGCGTTGACAACGCCGCCCACAGCGTCCGAACCGTAAATTGGCGAAGCGCCTTCGTTCAGGATTTCGTAGCGGCTGATCGCCAAGTTAGGGATGGTTTGCAGGTCGACTGCGCCAACCTGACCGCGCACACCTGATGGTGGCAAACGGCGACCGTTCAACAGAACCAAGGTACGCTGAGCGCCCAAGCTGTTCAGACCGACGGTTTGAATACCTGGGCCACCTTCAACGATGAAGCCCGAGAAGAAGTTGTTGATCTGACCCGAACCAGCAGCAGCGGTAGAGCTTTGCAGGATTTCAGCCGCATCAATGGTGCCCGACAGCACAGCGTTGTCATTGGTGATGACGGTCAATGGCGACGCAGAGTTGAAGGTGTCGCGACGGATGCGCGAACCAGTAACCACGATGGTTTCCGCTTGCTTAGCAGGTGCAGCAGCGGGAGCTGGAGCGGTTTGAGCGCTCGCAACGGCTGGGATGAAGGTCAGTGCGGTCAACGCGGTTGCGCCGATCAAGGAAGCACGAACGGATATTTTCAAGGTATTCCCCCTTAAGTAACCAAAATCTCCGGCGCAACTCTCAGGTAATGTGAGGAGAAAAACCGTGGATTCTGCATTGAGGGCTGTAGAGCGCGAACGAAAAAAGGTTGCAAGGACTCTTCCTGCCCAAAATGCGCCTGTGCATCACTT
>CALRLV020000021.1:0-15920 GCA_943368895.1 Ferrovibrio terrae | reverse complement strand
CATCGGCTTGTTCGCCCACGCCCACAAATCGGATTGGTAGTTTATGCTTCTCAGTCACCGCAACCAAAACACCGCCTTTAGCGGTGCCATCCAATTTGGTCATAACCAGGCCAGTTATACCGGCTGCGTGGCGGAAGGCTTCGGTTTGGGAAATGGCATTTTGACCAACCGTGGCATCGAGTACTAGCCAAGTTTCATGGGGTGCCTCTGGATCGACTTTGCCAATCACCCGAACGACTTTGGCGAGCTCATTCATAAGCTCCGTTTTGTTCTGCAGGCGCCCAGCCGTATCGATCAACAGAACGTCAATCCCTTCGGCCTTTGCGCGGGTCAAAGCGTCAAAGGCAAGGCCAGCGGCATCGGCACCCGTCTCTCGCGATACGACGGGCACTTGTGCGCGCTCACCCCAGACTTTGAGTTGCTCGACAGCGGCTGCGCGGAAAGTATCGCCCGCAGCCAACATCACCTTATGGCCTGCTTGGGTCAGATTGTGGGCGATTTTGCCGATAGTAGTTGTTTTGCCTGAACCATTGACGCCAACAAACAAGATCACGCGCGGTCCAGCGGCGCCAGCGGGTTGTTCAAAGGGCGAGGTATCGGTTTCAAACGGTCGCAGGATAGTAGCAATTTCATCCGCCAAGGCCTGCTTGATTTCTTCTGGACTGATGTCTTTGCCAAAGCGGTCCTTTGAGATGCCAGCACGAATGCGCGCTGATGCGCTGGCACCCAGATCAGCCGTGATTAAAAGCTCTTCCAACTCATCCAGCGTGTCTTGATCCAGCTTGGCCTTTGTGAAGACTGCTGAGACCCCTTCTGCCAAGCGGGACGACGAGCGCTGCAGACCGTCGACCAATTTGTCGATGACGTCTGCTGGCATTGGCTCTGGTTCAGGGGCCGGAACTGCAATGGTGTAGGTCTGACGGACGGCACCGTCAGCTCCCAGTTCCTCAATCGCGAGACTCGCTAATCCATCCAGTTTGGCCGCCAAAGGCAAGCCGCCAGCACGCGCCGTGATGAAAACCATCTCTCGGTCCGCTTTGGGCTCGGCCAACAATGTGACGCGCACGGCCGTCTCATCATAATCGGTGGTGACACCAATCACCCCAGTGATGCGAGAGGATGCCTCTTCGACGATGGGGCCGATTTCGCCTTTGAGTTTGTCCGGGTCGAGCGCGGTCGCGATAAAGCGCGCAGCCGACACGCCCGAGCGGCCAGCCTGAGGCTCAAGCTTAGGAGCCGTTTCGGCCTCAAGCGCCTGATTTTTCTTCTTACCCCAGCCAAACATGGCAGCAAATCCCTCTGTGGCCAAGCAGCGAAAACCCTTGTTGCGGCCTCAGCTTAGACTTAGCGGAGGCAAGAGGCAGACGGAAGACGTGAAGTGCTTTTGTTCGACTTCACAGCACGCGTCAGACATTCTATGACATCCGCGCACGCGGCTCTTCTTCGTCTGGGCCTAGGGCTAAAGCTGCAGGCAAAGAGATGGATTTTCAAACATGCTAAGCCGGATCGTTATTGTGGGTGCAGGACAAGCCGCCACACAAGCCGCAACCAGCCTGCGGTCCGGGGGCTATGACGGTCAAGTGGTCCTATTGGGCAATGAAGGCCTTCTCCCCTATCAGCGACCGCCTTTATCAAAGGCTTATTTGTCGGGCGCCATGGGTCTGGATCGTGTGGTCCTGAAGCCGATGGAAGCTTGGGCGGAAGACAAGGTCGAGGTTCATCTCGACGCAGAAGTCACCCGACTGGACCGACAGGCTAAGTCAGTGACGACGGCTGACGGTCAAACTTTTGCCTATGACAAGTTGATCCTGGCGACTGGGTCGCGCGTGCGCCCGCTGCCTTGTCCGGGGGCTGCCCTTGCCGGGGTGCATTATCTGCGCAGCATTGCTGACGCCGATGGTCTTGGCCATGAGTTGGGCACCGGGAAGCAGCTGGTTGTGATCGGCGGGGGCTATATCGGCCTTGAAGTTGCCGCTGTCGCACGGAAAGCAGGGCTTGAGGTTACGATTTTAGAAGCGGCACCGCGTGTATTGGCCCGCGTAGCCCCGCCCGTCATTTCAAATTTCTTCCAAACACTGCATCGCGACGCCGGGGTTACGATCCTGACCGATGTAAAGGTAGTGGCGATTGAGGGAACTGACCAGGTTTCAGGCGTCGCGCTGGCAGATGGCCGCACAATCCCCGCAGATATTGTTCTGGTTGGCATCGGTATCATCCCGAACGCGGAATTAGCGCGGGAAGCCAACCTGAAAGCCGAGGATGGTATTGAAACGGATGTAGATGCCCGCACCAGCGATCCATCCATATTCGCGATTGGTGATTGTGCCAGCAGACCTCTGGTGCATTATGGCCATCGTCGCGCGCGGCTTGAAAGCGTCCATAATGCGTTAGAGCAAGCCAAGCTCGCGGCAGCCGCGATCCTGGGGCTTCCGCGTCCGGTCGAGGAAGCGCCTTGGTTTTGGTCGGATCAATATGACATCAAACTGCAGATCGCGGGCCTTTCAACAGGGGCAACCCAATCAGTGGTGCGCGGCGATCCGTCGCAGAAGCGTTTTGCCGTTTTTCATTTAGATGCGGATAATCGCCTGCTCGCGGTCGATGCGATTAACGCGCCACCTGAGTTTATCGTCGGCAAGCAGGTGATTGCACGGCATGGACAGCTTGCACCAGCGCGTTTGGCTGATATGTCTGTGTCGATGAAAGAGATTGGGGCCAGCGCATAAGCGCCAACCCTAACCAGAAGCTCAAAGGGAACACAAAGCGTCATGGCGAAAGTCACATATATCGAACATTCTGGCACCGAGCATGTTATTGAAGTGCCAGTCGGCACCACCATTATGGAAGGTGCTGTCAAGAATCGTGTGCCGGGCATTGATGCCGATTGCGGCGGTGCTTGCGCCTGCGCGACCTGCCATGTTTTCGTCGATGCCGCTTGGATCGAGAAGACCGGCAAGCCCGGCAGCATGGAAGAAAGCATGTTGGACTTTGCAGAAGGCGTGACCCCTCTGTCACGTTTGTCCTGTCAGATCTCCATGACGGCAGAGCTGGATGGCATTGTGGTTCGGTTGCCTGCTGCCCAACACTAAGGCGGTGGGCCAGCGCATCGCGCGGCAATCTATGAAATTGCGCATGTCAAATATGCGCAGACACATGCTGGGCGGTAGGGGAATGGCCTCGCCAAACCCCGCCGCGCCTCTATAGTTTCCAGAATTGGCTGAAGGCTGCGATCATGCAATGCCTCGCCAAGTAAGCAGGATAGGGTCTTTATGATCGGCGTTGTTGTGGTCAGTCATGGCTTTTTGGCGCGAGAGCTTATTCTGGCGGCTGAGCATGTGGTTGGGCCTCAGACCAATATGCAGGCTATTTGCATCGGCCCTGACGACGACATGCAGACACGGCGGGATGATATTCTCGACGCCTGTCGCAAAGTCGATGATGGATCTGGCGTGATCATCCTCACAGACATGTTCGGCGGCACACCGTCAAACCTCGCAATCTCGATCATGAATCGCGGCGAGTATGAGGTTATTGCAGGGGCTAATCTCCCTATGCTGATTAAACTAGCTGAAGTTCGTGGCCGTGAAAGCTTGCCGCGGGCCGTTTTTGCTGCACAAGATGCCGCCCGGAAATATATCGCTGTGGCGTCATCCTTGTTGGCGAGTGGCTAAAATGACTGAACGCGTGTCGCGAACCATCGAAATCGTCAACAAACGCGGTTTACATGCGCGCGCTTCATCTAAATTTGCGTTGCTCGCAGGTGAATATGCCGATAGCCGCGTAATGGTCGGGCGCGAGGATCAAGAAGTCGATGGCGAGAGCATCATGGATTTGATGATGCTGGCCGCTGGCATTGGTTCTGAAATCACTGTCTCCGCCGAAGGTCCACGCGCTGAGGCCGCTCTCGACGCATTGTGTGAGCTGGTTGCCAATCGGTTTGGTGAGGGTGAGTAGGGCTCTATTGAGTCCATGAGTCCACCCAGCCCTTGCTCTTTACCCCTGTCTCAGCTATAGGCCACGCTCTTCCGCGCAATCAAAACGCGCGCTCTGATCCACACGGTCCTGCACGAACTGAGCAATCGGGGGCAAAGCAGATGGGGTGGACAGGGTTTCCCCGTCCGACGTGATCGTCCGGCGGGGCGTTTTGCGTTGCGTGTTTGCTTTTGGAACCACGCATGTTTGACGCGCTAACAGAACGATTGACGGGTGTCTTTGATACGCTCACCGGACGGGGTGCGCTTTCGGACAAGGACGTGGATGCCGCCTTGCGCGAAGTACGCGTGGCGCTGTTGGAAGCCGATGTGGCGCTGCCCGTCGTCAAAGCCTTTATCGCCAAAGTCAAAGAAGAAGCGGTGGGCGAGCGCGTAATTCGCGCCGTGAAGCCAGGCCAACAAGTCGTCAAAATCGTCTATGATGCGCTGGTAGAAACATTGGGCGGTACAGGCGGCCCCGTTGATCTGGTGCTCAACCAAGGCCCGCCTGCAATCATCATGATGGCAGGTCTGCAAGGCTCTGGTAAAACCACGACGACAGCGAAGCTAGCACTGCGCATGCGCACCCGTTTGCGCAAGAAAGTTCTGGTCGCCTCGCTCGACGTGCGTCGTCCCGCGGCGATGGAGCAATTGGCGGTCTTAGCCCAACAAGCCGAAGTCGACAGCCTACCCATTATCGCTGGGCAATTACCCGCTGAAATCGCACGTCGCGCCATCACCGCTGGTCGCCTAGGCGGTTATGACGTTGTTTTCCTCGATACCGCTGGTCGGACGTCCATCGACGAAGATATGATGAGCGAAGCGGCAGAGATTGCGCGCATCGCCACCCCAATTGAAACCCTGCTGGTTGCCGATAGCTTGACCGGTCAAGATGCGGTTGAAACCGCTCGTCGGTTCCATGAGCGCCTACCGCTGACGGGCATTGTTTTGACCCGCGCCGATGGTGATGGCCGTGGTGGTGCGGCACTATCGATGCGCGCCGTCACAGGCCTTCCAATCAAATTCTTGGGCATCGGCGAAAAGATCGATGGGCTGGATGCTTTTGACGCCCAGCGTATTGCCGGCCGCATTCTGGGTCAGGGCGACGTAGTTAGTCTGGTTGAGCGCGCAGTCGAAAACGTCAAGCAGGATGAAGCCGAAAAGCTGGCCGCCAAAATGGCCAAGGGCAAGTTCGACCTTGATGACCTCGCCATGCAATTACGTCAAATTCAGGCCATGGGCGGTCTCGGCGGTGTGATGGGTATGTTGCCCGGCGCGCAAGCCGCCAAGAAAGCCATGGAATCGGGCGCTGTTTCCGACAAAAGCGTCAAGCGTCAGATCGCCGTCATTCAATCCATGACCAAGCAAGAGCGGGCAAAGCCCGATCTATTGAATGCCAGCCGTCGCAAGCGCATCGCTGCAGGGGCGGGCGTCGATGTTTCGGAAGTCAACAAAGTTATCAAAATGCATCGCTCGATGTCGGACATGGTCAAAGCCATGGGCAAGGGCGGCATGAAGGGCCTGATGGGCAAGATGGGTGGTATGTTTGGGGGCAAAATGCCGCCAATGGATCCTGCTGCTCTTCAACGTCTCGGCCAACAAGCGGCTACTTCAGGCGGCGGTTTACCCGGCCTGCCTGGCCAGTCGCCTCCACAAGGTTTGCCCGGTCTGGGCAATACGCAAAATCCCGGTGGCTTTTCGGGCCTACCGGGTCTCCCATTCGGGAAAAAATAACGCAGAAACGACACATACACTCTGAAAGGTAAGTCTCATGTCTTTGAAAATTCGTTTGGCCCGCGGTGGCTCTAAGAAGAAGCCAGTTTACCGCATCGTGGTCGCGGAAGCCCGCTCGCCACGCGACGGTCGCTTCCTTGAAAAGATCGGCAGCTACAACCCAACTCTGCCTGACGACAATGCAGGCCGTCTGGTCATCGACGCAGAAAAGGCAGCTGAATGGATGAAGAAGGGCGCGCAACCAACCGACCGCGTCGCACGCTTCTTGGCCGCTCAAGGCGTTGGCACCTATGTCAATGGCAACAACCCAAACAAGGGCAAGCCAGGCCAAAAAGCAACTGAACGCGCCGCTGAAAAGGCTCAAGCCTTGATCGACGCGCAAGAAGCCGCTGAGCGCGCGAAGGCAGAAGCTATTGAAGCTGCTGCTCAAGCAAAGGCGGATGCTGCAGCTGCGGCTGCCGCTGCTGCTGAAGCCGCCGCTGCACCTGCTGAAGAAGTGGCCGCTGAAGAAGTCGCTGCTGAGCCTGCAGCTGAATAATCCAACATGAAGCGCCTTGCTGAAACGCTTGGTGCTGTGGTCGCCCGCCGGGATGCCCCCGGCGGTGCGGCCATTTTGTTTTCCGGCGAAGATATTCTTTGGTCCGGCATGGCAGGGGTCCGCGATGCCTCTACTGGAAGCCCTCTTCTTTTGACCAGCAAGGCGCGTGTCGCCTCGATCTCGAAAGTGGCTACCGCACTTACCCTGCTCAAGCTCGTGGAAGCCGGTCAGATCGATCTGGATCGCGATATCTCCGAGGCATTGGGGTTCGAACTCCGCCATCCGAAATTTCCAGACTCACCCATCACCCCGCGCATGATCCTCTGCCATACGGCCGGTATTCGCGATGGTGAGAATTATCGCGGGGTCGTAGGGGAGACGTTGGAGGGCTTTTTTGTGCCTGGCGGCAAAAACTGGAATGACGGGAAACATTGGGCAGATATGGCCCAACCCTTCGGCTTCTTTACCTATTCTAATTTGGCTATGGGGCTGTTGGCGCAGGCTTGTGAGCATGCCGGTGGAGACCGCTTTGACCGGCTAGCGCAAAAGCTGGTCTTTACCCCGCTGGGGATCGACTGTGGGTTCAATTGGTCTGGGATCAGCGATCAAGCCGCACAAGAGGCCGCAACCCTTTATCGCCGCAAAGCCGATGGTGACTGGGAGGTTCAAGTCGACGGGGACCCTTCCACCTTGCCGCGACCTAATATTGCCGCTGACGCTGGCCTTAGCCTGGCTGACTATACCTTGGGCAGCAATGGCCTGTTGTTCTCGCCTCAGGGGGGCCTGCGCGCCAGCGTGCTAGATCTTTCCCGCATTGGCATGGCTTTAAGTGGAGCTGTGGCCCTGTTAGAGCCAGCAACCCGCACTTTGCTCTTAAGGCCGCATTGGCTCTATCGGGCAAAGCCTTTGAATGGCGATACGTCTGGTGGGGCCTTCCAAGGCTTTGGTTTGGGCGTTCATCGAATGATCCCGGGTGACCAATGCCCGGTAGATGGCCTGAAGACGGCGATGGTCGGCCATTATGGCGAAGCTTATGGCCTGCTTGCAGGCCTATGGGTTGACCCTGTCTCGACGCGCGGCTTTGCTTATTTCATCACTGGCAGCCTCTATGGCCCGGCGGCTGGCCAGCGATCTGGCGTGTACCGCGTCGAAGAAGACATGATGCAGGCGGCGGCGGAAGATCTGGGACTTGTTGATTTGTAATTCTGCGATAGGCTCCCCTTGTATTTACGGGGGATTGCCCATGTCGTTAGGCGCAGACTTTCAAGTCATCACCTTCATCCAAACCCGTGACCGTCCCACGGCTGTGGCTTTTTATCGCGATAAGTTGGGTCTTACCTTTGTCGTGGATGACCCATTTGGCAGCGTATTCGATCAAAATGGGACAGGTTTGCGCATCACCCAGATTGATGGCTTCACCCCCGGTCCTCACCCGGCCCTTGGCTGGCAAGTCAGCGATATTCAGGGCAGTATCCGCACGCTGACCGCACGCGGTGTCACCATGAAAATCTACGAAGGGTTTGGTCAGGACGAGATGGGTATTTGGCACGCACCCGGCGGCACTGCCCAAATTGCTTGGTTTGAAGATCCTGATGGCAATTTGCTGAGCCTTACTCAAGTTTGACGCGCGAATTTCCACCTTACCTTTGCGTCCGGTCCCGCTTCACGCTAAACACGCACCATGAATTCAAGTCCGCCCCGCCCGACGACGCTTGCTGACCTTGATGCTCGTGCCCGCGATATCTTTCGCGATATCGTCGAGACTTATCTCGAAACGGGCGAGCCAGTTGGATCGCGCACCTTATCGAAGCGCGGCATCGGGCTTTCTCCGGCATCGATCCGCAATACTATGGCCGATCTAGCCAGCCTTGGTCTTTTGGACGCACCCCATTTAAGTGCTGGGCGCACCCCGACTCATACTGGCCTGCGCCTTTTCGTTGATGGCCTATTGGAGATTGGCGACTTGGGCCGCGAAGAAAAGGCTGAGATCGACTCACGATTGGCTGCGGCTGGATCGGATTTGTCGAGCGCCTTGTCTGAAGCCTCGCTTCTATTGTCTGGCCTAGCAGGGGGCGCGGGGCTTGTGACGACCCCGACGCGGGAAAGCGCGGTCAAGCATGTAGAGTTTGTGCTGATTGGGCCCGGCCAAATCTTGGTTGTATTGGTATTTGACGACGGTCAGGTAGAGAACCGTCTGGTGCAAATGCCTGTCGGTCTCACCCAATCGCAGCTTCAAGAGAGCACGAATTTCTTGAACTTCCGCTTGAAAGGCAAAACTTTGTCAGAGGCCGCAGCACAAGCGGTGGATGATGCGCGCCATGCCGAGGCGACGTTGGACAAGGCGGCAGCCAGTCTGATTGAAGCCGGTTTTGCTGAATGGTCTGGCGACGATCCCATGGCTGGGCGAAAACTAATTGTGCGGGGGCGCGCCAATTTGTTGGCCAACAGCCAAGCTGCGGGCGACCTTGAACGGGTGCGCATCTTGTTTGATGACCTTGAGCGCAAGCGTGACTTGATCCACGTCTTGGATGCAGCGCAGGAAGCTTCTGCGGTAAAATTGTTTATTGGTGCAGAAAACCCCTTGTTCTCTATGTCTGGTTCGGCTCTTGTCGCGGCCCCTTATATGGACAGTCAACGCCGCGTACTTGGCGCACTGGGTGTGATCGGGCCAACCCGCTTGAATTATGCCCGCGTCATCCCAATGGTAGACTATACAGCCAAAGTCGTCGGCCGCCTGATTGAGCGCCGCGGATTAAATTTAACGGAATGAGACAGACGAAATGACCACAGAAACGGGTACCACACATAATGGCGATGAGTTGGAAACCGATGTCGCCAATGCCGCTGACGCAGCTGCCGATGGAGCGGAAACCCAAGCTTCTGCGCCAGACCCTCTCGAACTTGCCCGCTCGCTCTTAGGCGAAGATGCGGCACCAGAGGATATGGGCGGGTTGTTGGTAGCGAAACTTCAAGCCGCCTTAGCCGAGATTGAGACCTTGAAGGATGCAGGGCTACGCGCCTTGGCAGAGTCTGAAAATGTCCGTCGCCGGGCAGAGCGGGAAAAGACTGAAGCCCGTATCTATGCGATTGATAAATTTGCGCGCGATCTATTGCCGGTGGCCGATAATTTGGGTCGTGCCATCAGCACCGCGCCAGAAGCGCTGAAGGGCGATCCAGCCTTTGATGGGTTTGTGACAGGCGTCGACATGACCCAGCGCGAACTGTTGAATGCCTTTGAGCGCCATGGCCTGACCCGTGTTGGTGCAAAAGGCGATAAGTTTGATCCTTCGATCCACCAAGCCGTGGCGCAAATTCCGTCTGACATGGCCGCTGGCGATGTCGCGGAAGTCTTCCAGCCCGGCTATGTGCTGGCCGGTCGCACCCTTCGCGCTGCGATGGTCGCGGTTTCAGCTGGACAGCCCGCAGCAGAGCCTGCAGCCAGCGATCCAACTGAGTCCTAATCCAACGCGTCTTTTAGCGTCTTGCTTTGGGGGTAGCTGGCACAGCCAGTCGCCCTCGAAGTGCAGCCTCATCCAGCGCATTGAGCTTCCAGCCTGAAGGGTAGCGGCCGAAGTAAAGAATGCAGGCTTTGGTCTGCGGGTCGGGTGCGCAAACTCGGCCATCCGCAAGCCGTTTTAGGCCAAAACTTGTTGCTGATCTGCTTGGCAACACGGTTTGGGGTGTCAGCCCTGCGAGACGAGCCAGATCGGCTAGGATTGCTGGCTCTAGCGCTTGTTTAGACAAACGTTCTAGCAAGGGGTTGGCGAGGTCAGCGCCCAAGACACCTAAAATCTGCCCACCTTCGCCCCCGCCAGAGCGTTTAGCGATTTCATTCGCCGCAATCGCGCGGGCAATACCTGTGATCTGGGCTTGCAGGGCAGGTCGATCTATCCGCGCTTCAATGCCGGCTAAGTCGCGATCCCGCAGCGCCATGACAAACGCCCGGACATCGGACGAGGCATCAAGTGGCCCCGGTGCCGTAGCGCACCCGCTAAGGGCTAAGAATAGGCCGATCCAAATTAATTTGCGCATCCAAACTTCTCCTTGTGTAGCCAAATATAGTCGTAAAAACCGCTGAACTTCGCCTGAACAGTCTAGACCTTTCCCCCTAAGGCACCTAGACCTGAGGTATTGAGGGAAACGTGCCGAAATCTGTTTTGATCCTTTTTGCCCATCCATCTTACGCGCGCTCGCGGGCCAACCGTGCTTTGCGTTCTGTTGCGCAAGATCGTGAGCATGTGACGGTCCACGACCTCTACGAGACCTATCCAAACTTTCTGATCGATGTGGAAGCTGAGCAACGCTTGCTGTTGGACCACGATCACATCGTCCTGATGCACCCCTTCTTTTGGTATTCCGCACCGTCTTTGGTGAAAGAGTGGCTTGATGTCGTCTTGGATTATGGATGGGCCTATGGCGAGGGCGGGACGGCGCTCGCTGGCAAAACTTGGACACAAGCGATTACAGCAGGTGGCCCGGAAAAATCTTATTGCTCCGACGGTTTGAACCGCTTTTCGATAGACGAACTCCTGCGCCCATTTCAGGCGACCGCTAATCTTTGCCAATGCATATGGCAAACTCCCTTTATCCTGCATGCCAGCCGTCAGGCGACGCCTGAAATCCTCACCGAAGCTGCGGCCAAGTTCAGCGCCATGCTGGAGGGTCTGATCGATGGCTGAAGCTAATCTTCTTGAATCCGCCTTTGTCTATTTGACCGCGACAGTTGTTTCTGTCCCCATTGCGAAGCGCATTGGGTTAGGATCGGTCTTGGGCTATTTGATCGCCGGCGCGGTCATCGGACCTTATGTCCTCAATCTGGTGGGCGACCCAGAAAATGTGATGCATACGGCCGAGTTTGGTGTCGTCATCATGCTGTTTCTCATCGGGCTAGAACTGCAGCCCAGCTTGCTTTGGCGATTACGCACAGCGATCCTCGGTATGGGCGGCTTGCAAGTGCTTGGCACTGGGGCCATCGCGACCGGGCTTGGCATGGCGCTTGGCCTGTCCTGGCAGGTGGCGCTGGCCGTTGGCTTGACGCTGTCCCTCTCCTCAACCGCGATTGTGCTGCAGTCTCTCCGCGAAAAGGGCATTGCCGGAACTGAGGCAGGGCGGGCGACTTTTTCGGTATTATTGTTCCAAGACATCGCCATCATCCCGATGTTGGCTCTTTTCCCCTTCCTCGCAACCATCAGCGTGGTGGGCGGTGACGAGGCAGCTAAAGGCGCTTTGGCTGCCTATCCAGGTTGGGCGCAAGGCTTGGCCGTTGTCGTCGCCGTCGGCGCGATTGTGCTGGCAGGACGGGTTCTATTGCGCCCCATGTTCCGCTGGGTTGCCGCCTCTGGCCTACATGAAATCTTGACCGCCTTTGCGCTTCTCTTGGTCGTCGGCGTAGCACTTCTGATGCAATTTGTCGGCATTTCGCCGGCGTTGGGGGCTTTTGTGGCTGGCGTTGTTTTGGCCGATAGTGAGTTCCGCCATCAGATTGAAAGTGACATTGATCCGTTTAGGGGCTTGCTTTTGGGCTTGTTCTTTATCTCGGTCGGGGCAGGGATCAATTTTGCGCTTTTGATCGCCCAGCCTTGGCTGATCCTTGGATTGGTGGCTGCCTTAGTGCTCGTGAAGGCCAGTGTGATGTTTGCGATTGCGCGCGCTTTTGGTCGCAAGACGGGCGAGGCCGCCTTGATTGGCCTCGGCCTGGCACAAGGAGGCGAGTTCGCTTTCGTGCTTTTTGCCTTTGCTGAAGGTGCGGGTGTCATTCCCGCAGAAGTCACAGCCCCACTGATCGTCGCTGTAGCTCTATCAATGGCTATCACGCCGTTGCTTTTGATGGCGGGTGATTGGGCGATGCGGCGCTTGGAATCTGGTTCACGTGAGGATCGCGCGCCGGAGGTTGAAGAAGGCCATCATGACGTCATCGTCGCAGGTTATGGTCGATTTGGGCAGATCGTCGGACGTATGCTTTCGACCTATGGCTATAAGATCAGCGTTCTCGATCATGATGCTGACCAAGTCGACGTGCTGCGCGGCTTTGGGCGCAAAGTGAATTATGGAGACGCGACGCGGGTTGATCTGTTGCGTTTGGCAGGTGCCGCAGAGGCCAAGCTCCTGATCGTCGCGATTGATAATGACGAGAAGGCACTAGAGCTGGTCGAAACGGCGCGCGAAGCTTTCCCTAATTTGAAGATACTGGCCCGTGCGATTGATCGTCGCCATGCTTATCAATTGATGGCAGCCAAAGTAGATGGGCTGGAGCGGGAAACCTTTGCCGCCGCCGTTCGCCTTGGGGTGAAATCCCTGCAGATGATGGGCAAGCCTGCCTTTGCGGCAGAGCGCGCAGGGATGATCTTTTCGCGCTATGACGAGCGCGCTTTGACGGCGATGTTTGAAGATTGGCAGCGGGTTGAATTTGCCGATTATCAGCGCATCGTGCGCGACCGTACGGCATTGGAAGAAGAACTCTTGAAACGGGATATGATCGCTTTGGTGGGCAAAAGCGATGGCGATGAATGGGGCGAAGAGACGCTGGAGCGCGAGGCGTTTGAGCGAAATCTTGCCCGCAAAGCAAAGTCTGATTGATCCAAGTCCTTGTCCGGCCTAAAGACGCGGGGCTGTCAGGACTCTGACGGCTTACATAGGGACCGCTTTACACATGCAAGTTACGTTAGACTCCATCCGTGCGGCTGCCGCGCGAATTGAAGGCCGCATCATTCGCACACCACTTCTGATGTCGAAGACGCTGTCGGATATTACCGGCGCAGAAGTTTGGGTGAAGTTTGAAAACTTCCAATTCACGGCTGCCTTTAAGGAACGTGGTGCTCTGAATAAGCTCTTGTTGCTCACCGAAGCTGAGCGCCGCAATGGTGTAATCGCCATGTCTGCGGGCAACCATGCCCAAGGCGTGGCTTATCATGCCTCGCGCCTTAATATTCCTGCCACCATTGTGATGCCGCTTGGTACGCCTTTCACGAAGGTTGAACATACCCGCAAGCACGGCGCGCGCGTGGTGCTGCATGGCGAAAATTTGTCGGAAGCCACGACTTTCGCTTATCAGCTCAAAGATCGCGAAGGTCTGACCTTTGTCCATCCTTATGATGATGCGGACGTGATTTCAGGGCAAGGCACGATCGGCATTGAGATGCTGGAAGATGCGCCACAACTCGAAACGCTGATTGTTCCAATTGGTGGCGGTGGCTTGATCGGTGGGATCGCGGTTGCAGCCCGTGCGATGAAGAACGATATTGAAGTCGTGGGCGTGCAGACGCGCATGTTCCCCTCCATGCATGCCGAGCTGGCAGGCAAGGAGCCGGGGCCCTTGTGTGGTGGCCAAACCATCGCCGAAGGCATTGCAGTGAAGCAGGCGGGTCGTTTGGGGTTTGAGATTGCTAAGGAATTGGTCCGCGACGTTTTGATCGTCGATGAGGATGATTTGGAACAAGCGATCACTTTGTTTTGCAACGTCGAAAAAACCGTAGCTGAAGGGGCAGGGGCCGCTGGCCTTGCAGCCCTACTAGCACACCCCCAGCGCTTTAGTGGCAAGAAGGTCGGCATCGTTTTATGTGGCGGTAATATCGATTCACGTCTTTTGGCTTCGGTTCTGACTCGGGCCCTCGTGCGCGAAAAGCGGATCGTCAGCCTTCGGATCATCGGTGATGATCGTCCGGGTCTGTTGGCTGTGGTGTCAAAAGTGATTGGCGATCTGGGTGGTAATATTCTCGAAGTTGCCCACAATCGCTTGGCTCTAGACGTGCCGGCTAAAGGCGCGGAATTTGATATTCTGATGGAAACCCGTGACTCCCGGCACACGCAAGAAATCATCGATGCGCTGGTGGCGGCAGGCTATCCACCCCGCACGATCTAAAGCCTAACACCCACAAAGGACTGGTCCCATGGCTCTGCCGATCCTAACAATTGGCAATAAGAATTATTCCAGCTGGTCGATGCGGCCTTGGCTTGCGTTGAAATGGGCCGGGATCACTTTTGAAGAGCGGATCATTCCTTTGGGGCCGCGCGGGATGGGCCCCAATCCAGACATTGTCGCAGTAAGCCCATCTGGCACGGTACCTGTCTTGGAATTGCCCGATGGCGAGAAGATTTGGGACACGCTGTCGATTTGTGAATGGGCCCATGAGCAAGCCCCTCATGCAGGCCTTTGGCCCACGGATTCCATCGCCCGCGCCCTAGCCCGATCGGCCACATGCGAAATGCATTCTGGTTTTGCTGCCGTACGCCAGACCTTCCCGATGAATTTAAAGCGGGTCAAGGCTGGCCATGAATGGTCCGAGACCGCGCAAGCCCAAGTGCAGCGGATTGACGATTTATTGTGCGGCCTGAAAGGTCGATTTGGCAATCCTGGCAGTCCCTTCATCATGGGCCACCGCTCGATTGTTGATGCCTTCTATGCCCCGGTTGCGACCCGCTTCCGCACCTATCAAGTGCCCGTATCAGCCGAGCTGCAGGCCTGGTGCGAGGCGATTTTCCAAGACCCGGACTTTGCTGCGTGGGACCAAGCTGCCCAGCTTGAAACTTGGACAATCGCAGAAACCGATGTGGCCTAGATTGAGGGGCTGCAACCGATTGATGCTGGCCTGCGTATCAACACTATGATCCAACGTCGTACGCTCCTCCTCTCCGCCCCGTTTGCCTTCTTGTCGGCCTGCTCGAAAGCAGAAGCCGTCGCGACCACCAGTGACTTAGGAACGGCTGCGTCTCCGGCCGTTACGGCTTTGGCCCCTCGGGCCGACGAAGTCGTCTGGCTTCAATTCAAGGGTACGGTCCGAACCAGCGAAGCTTTGGCAGATGTGCGTGCAGCAACCCTACACCGTGCTGTGGTCCGGCGAGCCGCGAACTCAGAGGGCGGCGAAACGAAATTCTTCGATTTGTGGCAAAGTGCTGGCCAGCCTGCTGTGGCAGGACCGTCCGCTACGCGCAAATTGCGCTTACTGCAAGACGGGACAAACGGCTTCTGGCTCGAGCGCGAGTTCACCCATCCTGCCTTAGTTAAGGGCGTGGAATCTTCCCGCTTAGCTCGCGCAGGTGCCAGTGTTTTGGCGCTCAACGGCAAGCAAGTCTGGCTGCTGACCGGCAGTGTCGGTTCAGCACCTGCCTTAACCGTCGATCAGACTGCGCAGTTTAACGCGTGGCTCGGAAGCCTTGGTATCAAGAGGCCATAGCGGCAATCGCATCGGCAATAGCAACCGTTTGTTCGGCCATATCGCGATGCAATAGCTCGGTCATCTTTCCATCGACTTTCAAAACGCCCTTGCCAGCATTGGCGGGGTCCAAAAAGGCTGCAATCACGGCGCGCGCATGAGCAACCTCAGCCTCGTCGGGCGCAAACACGCGGTTGCAGGTCTCAATCTGGCTTGGGTGGATCAAGGTCTTGCCGTCAAAGCCGAACTCTAGGCCTTGCCAGCAAATAGCTTCAAAGCCTTCGGTGTTGGCTATGTCATTATAGACGCCATCAATCACAGCGAGATTATAGAGCCGTGCTGCGGTGACGCTGGCGGCCAGGGCAAAGTGGAAGGGTGCACGGTCGGCGGTCTGCCGGGCACGGGTTTCCTTGGCAAGATCATTGGTGCCCATGACAAAGGCAGCCAAGCGCGTTGAGGTGCTGGACGCGGCAATCGAGGCAATCTCAAGGATCGCTCGCGGCGTCTCAATCATCGCCCAGAGGCTCATGG
>CALRLV020000020.1:0-15967 GCA_943368895.1 Ferrovibrio terrae | reverse complement strand
GCTTGCCGATCTGGCTGGCGATGGCGCAAGTTTTGAGCACATCCAACAAGCAAAGGCGGCTTTGCCCGGGATTGGTTTAGAGCAAGAGACGCTTGTTGATGCGATTTGCGAAGCTGCCCAAGCCTTTGGCCTACATTCGGCTCGTCCCGCGCTTTTGTGCCTGAAGGTGGCGCGTATGGTGGCGGCTTTGGATGGTCGCAGAGCGGCGAGCCTGGACGATGTGACCTTGGCGGCCCAATTGGTCCTGGCACCCCAAGCCCTGCAATTGCCCCCTCCGACGGAAGAGCCGACGCCAGACGAGACTGACCAACAACCAGAAACCCAAGACGAAGCCGAACCCGCAGAAGCCGAAGTAGAGCAATCCCTGCCACCGGACACTCCACCGGACACCCAAGCAGAGGCGGAGGCCAAGAACCAACCCAATCCCAGCGACGTGCTGGTCGATGCCGTGAAATCTGCTTTGCCCGCTGAATTGATCGCGGCCCTGGGAAACCAAGCCAAGCCCAATCGGCAAGGCCGCGCGAGTGGCAGTGGCGGTGGCGCGGTGCAAAAGTCGCCCCTGCGCGGTCGGCCCATCCGCTCGCGCAGTGGAACCTTAAAGCCCGGCGAGCGCCTGAATATCATCGAAACCCTGCGCGCGGCGGCACCGTGGCAAAAGCTGCGTCGTCGTCTGCTGGCCGAGGGTGCAACGGGCAGGAAGCGCATCGAAGTTCGCAAAAGTGATTTCCGAATTCGCTGCTTTGCCCAGCCGAAAGAGGCAACGACCATTCTGGTCGTTGATGCGTCAGGTTCGTCTGCCTTTCAACGCTTAGCGGAAGCCAAGGGCGCGGTAGAGCTTTTGCTGGCGCAAGCCTATGTCGACCGCAGTCGTGTGGCCTTGGTCGCCTTCCGCAATGAAGCAGCTGAAGTGCTGTTGCCGCCAACCCGCTCGCTCGCCCGTGCACGTCGGCAGCTCGCAGATCTTGCAGGTGGAGGCGGCACGCCTTTGGCGGCAGGGATCGACACCGCCTTGATGCTCGCGCTGGCAGAGAAGGCCAAGGGCCGCACGCCGCGCCTTTTACTCTTAACCGATGGCCGCGCGAATATTGGCCGCGAGGGCAAGACAGGCCGCGCCATTGCGATGGAAGACGCGCTTTTAGCGGCGCGTGCCGTGGGCCTGTCAGATATAGCAGCGGTGCATATCGACACCTCTCCCTTTCCGCGTCCGGGTGCCCGCGAGCTGGCAGAAGCCATGCGGGCGATTTATGCGCCCCTGCCTTATTTGAACGCGCAAGCCATCAGCGCCATCTGAAGCGCCGCCGCGTAAACCTTTGATTTCAAGGGCAGTGGACGTAAGGCAGGGCCTTATGCCATAGAGTTTTGGTATCTGCTTTTTGGGGCAAGCTGGGCCATGGCTGTTGGATTTACCGCATTAGACTGGCTGATTTTGGGCGGCTATGTCGCCATCATCGCTATTGCAGGCGTCTTGGCGACCAATAGCAAAATGGCCAAAGCCAATGACTATTTTCTGGCAGGCAATAATGTGCCGATCTGGCTGGTCGCCATCTCAGTCCTCTCTACCAGTCAATCGGCCGCCACCTTTTTGGGCGCTCCGGACTCCAGCTATCGTGGCGACTTCACCTATTTAGGCAGCAATATCGGCGCAGCTTTAGGGGCGATCATTGTCGCCCTTGTCTTAATGCCGCGCTTTTATGCCATGCAAGCGACCACCGTCTATGAACTTCTCGAAAAGCGCTATGACCGAACTGCCCGCCAAGCTGCCGCAGGCATGTATTTGGTAGGCCGCGTGCTGGCCAGTGGAGCGCGCCTCTATCTGGCCGCTATTGCGGTGTCGATGATCATGTTTGGCGACATCGCCCCCAATCATATCATTCAAGCCTCCCTTTTGCTCTTGGTATTCGGCCTGATATTCACTTTCATTGGCGGCCTAAACGCCATCATCTGGAGCGATCTGGTTCAAGTTGCGATCTATGTGACCGCCGCTTTGACCGTGGTGGTGTTTCTGCTCATAAAGATCCCCGCGTCCGGGGTGGAGATATGGCAAGGCCTTGCGCACACACCAGAGGGCACCAATAAGCTACAATTGATCGATTTCAGTCTGGATTTCAGCGCGCCCTTTTCTTTCTGGGCGCTGATTACGGGCGTCGCGATCCTGAATGCGTGTAACTTCGGCCTCGACCAAGATACGTCCCAGCGCCTCTTGGCCTGCAAGGATGCCAAGCAGGGCAATCAAGCCATGTTTGTTTCGGTGTTTGCCACAATCCCCGTCGTGTTGATTTTCATGACCATTGGCTCGCTTCTCTATGTCTTTTACCAGCGGCCGGATTTGATGATCCAAGAGGGCAGCCAAGAGGTGATGACCAAGTTTGACGGGCAAGACATCACCGTCTTCATGACCTTTATCCTAACCCAAATGCCACCGGGCCTGCGCGGCTTTGTGACCGTGGGCGTGATTGCGGCCGCCGCCGTCAATTCCGGTCTGATTTCAATGTCGTCGGTCTTGGTGCAGGACTTCTATCGGCCTTGGCGCGACAAGCGCGGGCCAAAGCCTGAAGCCCATTATGTGCGGGCAGGCCAATTGGGCATGGTGGTTCTGGGTCTGGCCTTGTTTGCCATGTCCATTTTGTGTTTTTATTGGCAGCAATATACCGACACGCCGCTTCTGACTTTTGTGCTATCGGTCATGACGTTTGCTTACTCAGGCCTGTCTGGCGTCTATATCACGGCGGTCTTTACAAAGCGCGGCTCGACCGCCAGCGTGATCGCCGCTCTGATCGCCGGCTTTATCACCATCTTGCTGCAACAAGCCTATATCGTGGACTATTTCGGCCTACCGCCTGCTTGGAAGAGCCTCGCCTTCCCATGGCAATTGTGCATTGGCACGACGGTGGCGTTTTTGGTGTGCCAATTGGGGCAGACTAAGAAGTCTGAGCCTGCCCCGAGTGCTGCGGCTTAAGACCAAAAGCCAACTGCGGCCTTGGTGTCTTTCAAGATCGGCTGGGCAATCGCATTGGCGCGGTCTGCCCCTGCGCGCAGGATCGCATCAATTTGGGCAGGGTCTGCCAGATAATTGGCCATCGCGGTAATCGTAGGGCCAAGAGCTTCCACAGCCAGATCTGCCAAGCGCGGCTTGAAGATGCCAAAGCCTGCACCCACAAATTCGGCCACGACTTGTTCTTTGGTTTGACCCGACAAAGCCGCATAAATGCTGACCAGATTATCAACTTCTGGCCGACCCTTTAGCTCGTCTATATGGGCTGGCATCGGCAAAGTATCGGTCTTGGCCTTTTTGATCTTCTTGACCAAGACGTCGATTGAATCTGTCATATTGATCCGCGAATTGTCCGCCGGATCCGACTTGGACATCTTCTTAGACCCGTCTTGCAGATTCATCACGCGCGCCGCAGGACCGCCAATGATGGGCTCTGGCAAGGGGAAGAAGCCGTCGACTTTGAAGTCCGAATTGAAGCGGGCGGCAATGTCGCGCGACAATTCTAGATGCTGCTTCTGGTCGTCGCCGACGGGCACATGGGTGGCCTTATAGGTGAGGATATCTGCTGCCATCAGGACTGGATAATCGAACAAGCCAACAGAACTGCGCTCTGCATTCTTGCCAGCTTTATCCTTGAACTGGGTCATGCGCTCTAACCAGCCCATGCGGGCAACGCAATTGAGGATCCACGCCAGCTCTGCATGGGCAGAGACATTTGACTGCACGAAAATCACGGAGCGAACGGGGTCTACGCCAGCGGCGAGATAAGCGGCGGCGACTTCGCGAGATTGGGCGCGCAGCTTTTCTGGGTCTTGCGGCACCGTAATGGCGTGCAAGTCCACGACGCAATAGATGCATTCGGTAGTAGGCTCATTCTGCAATTCAACAAAGCGCCTAATCGCGCCTAGATAATTGCCCAAATGAAGGTTCGCGGTCGGTTGAACCCCGGAGAATACCCGCTTTTTCACGATGTCGGTCATGTCTGTCTTCTTGCTCTAAAACTCATCTTGCGCGGAGGCAGCAGGGGCACCTGCGGGCTTTTGCAAAGCCAACTTGATGTCTGCCATGGTGACGGCTCGCACAAGGAAGGCGACTGCCGCATAAACGATCGCACCCAGCAAGCAAACCAATAAAGTCGCCACTTCCTTACCAAATACCAGTCTGGCTTCAAACCAGCTTTCGATAGGTACCCGGTTTAGGGCCGCAAAGCCCAGGACAGCGGCCATGGCGCACGTGGCCATGACGATGCGAAGGAATTTGCCAAGCACCCAAGGTTCGGGTCGCCAGCTCTTCTCCCGTAGCAGCGTCCAAGCCAATAAAAGCGCATTCACCCAACCTGACACGCTGGCTGCAATCGCCAGCCCGACATAGCCCTGTAGGCCCAAGGCCCGAAGGCCGAAGAAGAGCGACGCCCCCATACCAATGTTCACCAAGACGCTGATTAGCGCGAAATTCATCGGCCGCTTCGTGTCGCCGCGCGCAAAGAAAGGCGGGGCCAGAATGCGGATCAATACAAAGGCGGGAACGCCCCAGCCATAGTGAAACAAGGCGTCGGCCGTCGCCCGTGCATCGGCTTCCGTAAACTGACCACCGGCCCAGAAGCCCTGCATCAGGAAGAACGGCACCACGACCAAAGCCGCAGCCGCTGGCAAGGTAAAGGCCATGGAAAGAACAAAGGCCTCATCCAAAGCCTTGGTGTCGTCGCCCGTTTCGGGGCTGGCAACGGCGCGGGCCAAGCGCGGCAATAAGGCTACCCCAATGGCCACACCAATTAAGCCCAGGGGCAGCTGAAACAATCGGTCTGCCGCATAGAGCCAGGATTTGGCGCCAACTTCAAAGCTTGAAAGAGACTGGCTAACTAAGACGTTCAAATGTGTGGCGCTACCCGCGATCACCGATGGGACCATAACGGTCACAATGGCCTTTACCTCGGGCGTTAGGCGCGGCACACGAAAGCCGATCTGAACCCCCAGTCGTCGACAACCGATGTAAAGCGCCAAAGCCTGTAACACCCCGGCAATCGTAATGGCCACTGCTGCATTCAAAGCTGCTTGCGTCGGCTCTTTCACAAAGATCACGGCGGCCAAAATGGTGAGGTTCAACAGTGTTGGTGCGGCCGCCGACAGTGCAAATTTGCCTGCTGTGTTCAACACGCCCGAAAACAGCGAACTCATGGCCATGCCAACGAGGTAAGGCATGGTGATTTGGGTCAGTAGAATAGCGAATTGGAAGGCTTGTGGTTGATCGGCATAGCCACCATGAATCACCAGCATGATCCAAGGCATGGCCAATTGCGCGATGATTGTCACCATTGCGGCAACCAAAGTCAGTACCGAAAAGGCCTGACTGGCCACTTCGGCGGCCTTATCCTTGCCGATTTCGGCCTGTGTCTTTGCATAGAGCGGCACAAAGGCCTGACTAAAGGCACCCTCTGCCAAGATACGGCGGAACAGGTTCGGGAAGGTTTGCGCCGTCGCGAACGCATCGCCCACCCAGCCTGCACCCAATAGATTGGAGATCGCGCGATCGCGGGCATAGCCCAACAGGCGGCTCAATAAGGTGAAACCGGCTTGAACAAGGGTATTGCGGGCAAGCGACATCGACAGATTAGCTCCAGTTGCTGCACCACTAACCTGTGCGGATCAATTGCGGGAGGGTGGCTGCTGACATTGACCAAATTCAGGCAATTATCTTGCGCAAACAAGGTTTTTTCACCATGGTTGGGGCATGAATATGCCCACACCCAGTTCGTCAGCCACCCTCCCTACCGATATGACGGCCTTGAGGGAGGCGATAGACGCCATTGACGGGCAATTGGCGCGCCTGATTGCGCAACGCTCAGGTCTGGCGCGCGCTATCGCCGAAGCCAAAAAGGCCGCCGGCGATTCAGGTTTTGGGTGGCGACCCGCGCGTGAGATCGACATTTTGCGGGGTCTTATTAGCCGTGAGCCAGACCTAGACCCGGCTTTGGCCGCAGCCGTATGGCGGGCGCTCATTGCCGCCAATCTGGCTGCTCAAGGTGGGCTGGATGTCGTCACCACTTTAGAAGCCGCCCCTTGGGCCAAGCTGGCCTTTGGGTCAGCCAGCGAGACGCGCATTTTATCGGCTTCTCAGGCGTTGATGGCTGCCAAGCAGGGGGCCAGAACGATTGCCTGCTTGCCTTGGCCGACCGACAATCAGGGCTGGTGGGTTGATTTGCTGGATGCAAGCCTTGCAGGCGTGCATGTCTGCGCCGCAAGCCCACAAATTGTCACCAATGGCGCACCTGCTTCGCTGTTGCTCGCCCATCGTCCACCCGAAGCCTCAGGCGGGGACATCAGTCTATTGGCTGGCAGTAAAGCGGCTTTAGCAGGCTATGGCGGGACGCGATTGAGCGAGCAAGGCGATGTCGCCCTCATCCAATTGTCCGGCTTCTTAGACCTCGACGAGCCTTTAGAGGTTGGCGTCCGCCTGATTGGCTGTTTTGCTTTAGCTTAGGCTTCAGCTCTCATAGAAGACATCGGTCAAATAAAGCCCGTCGCTGGGGGCGACCGGCCCACAGCGCTTTCGGTCACGCGCCTCTAACGCATCGCGAACATCGCCCGGGCTCCATTTACCGCGACCCACTTCCGATAAGGTCCCCATCATCGAGCGCACTTGGCGGTGGAGGAAAGAGCGGGCCTGCACCCTGGCTTGAATTTCTGGTCCAAAGACACCCTCAACCCGGCATAGATCAAAGCGGCTCAAAGTCTTGATTGGGCTTTTCGCCTGACAATCGGCATCGCGGAAGGTTGTGAAATCATGTGTGCCGAGAAAATGATTGGCGGCCTCTTGCATGCGCGCAACATCATGCTCCTGCGACACGCGCCACACCCGTCCCAGCTCTAAGGTCAAAGGTGGGCGGCGGTCGACCATGCGAAACAAATAGCCCCGGGCTTGCGCCGAAAAGCGCGCATGAAAGCTATCGGGAACAGCCTGTACTTCGCGGATCGCCACTGGACCGTAATCGCGCAGCCACGCATTCAACGCCTCTTGTAAACGAAACGGTGCCCAGTTCTTGGCGAGATCGACATGGATCACTTGGCCCGTGGCATGGACCCCTCGATCCGTACGGCCAGCGGCATGGGTTCGGCGCAATTCGCCTTCAATCGCCACAATGGCGCGCTCTACGGTGTCTTGCACACCTTTCCCGTCTGATTGGCTCTGCCAACCAGCGAAATTGGTGCCGTCATACTCTAGGGTCAGTTTCCAACGCTGCATCAGAAGCGTTTAGCGCAGCATTTAGCCGCTTGCGAACCCCCTTGCTGCGTTGACCTTTTGGCTTCGTCAGCCTAGCGCAGAGAAAAATGAAAATACGGAACTAATGCTCATGAAAACTCCCCGCGCTTTCTTCAAACCCCTCGCCATTGGTGCGCCTGCGCCATTCCGTGATCTTCCGGTTAAGGTGGAGCGGATGATCCACTTTGTGCCGCCGCATCTGGAGAAGGTGCGCGCCAAAGTGCCAGAGATTGCCAAAGGCGTAGACGTTATTTTGGGCAATCTGGAAGATGCCATTCCGGCTGACGCGAAAGAGGCAGCGCGCGCTGGCTTTATCGAGATGGCCCGCGAGACCGATTTTGCCGCTTTGGGCACAGGCCTGTGGACCCGCATCAATTGCCTCAACAGCCCGTGGATGCTGGACGATGTGATGGAAATCGTCGCCGCTGTTGGCAATAAGCTGGACGTGATCATGGTGCCAAAGGTCGAAGGACCTTGGGATATCCATTATCTGGACCAACTGCTTGCCCAATTAGAGGCCAAAGCCGGGGTGACCCGTCCGATCCAATTGCATGCCATTCTGGAAACCGCCGAAGGCGTGGCCAATGTGGATGCGATTGCCTTGGCCAGCCCACGTATGCAGGGCATCAGCCTTGGTCCTGCCGATTTGGCAGCCAGTCGCGCGATGAAGACCACCCGCGTTGGTGGTGGCCATCCGGGCTATCGCGTGGTGGAAGACCCCCATGCCGATGGACGTGCGCGCGTCAGCGTTCAGCAAGATTTGTGGCATTACACCTTCGCAAAAATGGTCGACGCCTGCCAAACCGCAGGTATTAAGCCCTTCTATGGCCCTTTTGGCGACATAAAGGACCTTGAGGCTTGCGAGCAGCAATTCCGCAATGCGTTCATCATGGGCTGTGCAGGCGCTTGGTCACTCCATCCAGACCAAATTGCGATTGCCAAAAAAGTGTTCAGCCCCGATCCGGCAGAAGTGGCTTTCGCTAAACGCATCCTCGAAGCCATGCCCGATGGCAGTGGCGTTGCCATGCTAGACGGCAAAATGCAGGATGATGCCACCTGGAAGCAGGCCAAGGTTATGGTCGATAGCGCTAAATTGGTCGCGGCCAAGGACCCAGATATGGCCGCAGCCTACGGATTGTGATCGCCAGTGCCTGAGACGCGGGCAGGCCGTGCCCGCGACACAGGCGTGCGCAGCCCTACCGGAAGGCAACACAGCCAGCCACTTGCCCTTAAGGAAACTTGTCGCCAAAAGGCGGCATGCCCGATACCAATCCAGCGTCCGCGCGCGACTTAATCAAAGACTTAGGTGCCCTGCTTGGGGAAGTGATCAAGGATCAACATGGCGATGCCCTGTTTGATGCGATTGAGTCCATTCGTTCTGAATCGGTTCGGGAGTATCGCGGACAAGCCCCGCGTGGTGCGACCGTCAGCTTGCTGGACGGGTTAGAGCTGGAAGAAACCTTAGTCTTCATCCATGGCTTTTGCGTTTTTTCGCAATTGGCCAATCTGGCCGACGATTATGTCAGCCGTACCCAAGCCGTCCGCCAAGACCCTTTGGCCCTGCTCAATTCGCGGCCAGACCTGACGGTCAAGCATGTCTCAGACGTGTTGGCCAAAATGGTGATCGCGCCCATCCTAACCGCTCACCCCACCGAAGTGCGCCGCAAAAGCGTGCTGGACCGAGAAGCTGCGATCTCTGACACATTGGATGCGCGCATTGACCTTGTCGACGGGCGCGATATGCGGGTTGAGCGGTTGCGACGGGAAATCCGGCTCTTATGGCAAACCCGCGTCTTGCGTGGTGAGCGCATTGAAGTGGCTGATGAGATTGCCAATGTCGCCAGCGTACTTGGCCGCTCCTTCCTGAAGGAAATGCCCAACCTCATTCGGCGGCTTGAGCGGCGCTTGGGCAAGGAATTGCCCGGCATTTTGCGCGTCGGCTCTTGGGTAGGTGGCGACCGTGACGGCAATCCTTTCGTGAATGCCCAAACCCTGACCCATGCGGTGATGTCGCATGCAAGCTTGTTGCTCGGCTCTTTCCTCGAAGAATTGCACCAACTGGGCAGTGAGTTATCGATTTCTACCGAACTTACAGAGGTCTCACCAGACCTAGCGCGCTTGGCAGAGGCCGGGCACGATGCCTCTCCCCACCGGGCCGATGAGCCCTATCGGCAAGCCATTCGGGGCATCTACGCTCGTTTGGCAGCAACCTATCAGGCCATTACCAAGAAGCCGCCTGCCCGCGCAACGGACCTGGAGGCCGCCGCCTATCATGGGCCCAATGAGTTGATTGCTGACTTAGAAATCGTTGGGGAGTCGCTGCGCAGTCATGCCGCAGGCGATGTAGCCGATGGACGGCTGGCGCGCTTGATTACCGGGGTAAAGGTCTTTGGCTTCCACTTTGCCCAAATGGAATTGCGCCAGAACTCAGACGTGCATGAGCGTACCATTGGCGAATTGCTGGCCGCTGCCGGTATTGAAGCTGATTATACAGGCCTGTCCGAGGAAGCTCGTATAGAGGTTTTGCGTGCGCAGTGGCGCTCTCCGCGCAATCTAA
This sequence comes from Ferrovibrio terrae, assembly GCA_943368895.1. Classification (GTDB taxonomy): domain Bacteria; phylum Pseudomonadota; class Alphaproteobacteria; order Caulobacterales; family Aquidulcibacteraceae; genus Aquidulcibacter. The sequence continues at coordinate 6,161 of CALRLV020000020.1, read as the reverse complement.
CCACGCCTTATGCCAATTACGGCGCTGAAACGCTCAAGGAATTGGAAGTATTTTGGCAGGCTGGGGCCATTCGCACGGCTGTGGGCGGCGAAGTCTTGCGACGCGTGATTGTCTCTAAGACCGACAGTGTTTCAGACCTTCTCGAAGTGGCCCTACTTCTGAAAGAAGGCGGGCTTTTTGCCTTGCCGCCAGACCCTAGCCCGCAAATTGCGATTGCGCCCCTGTTTGAAACTATTGCCGACTTGCAGGCGAGTGAAGCCATCATGCGCACTTGGCTGACCTTGCCGGAGGTTGCGCTTGCGCGCGCAGCATCTAATCCGGTGCAGGAAGTGATGATTGGCTATTCCGACAGCAATAAGGATGGCGGCTATCTGACGGCCAATTGGGAAGTGCGCGGCGCGATTGGTCGTTTGGTGGCCTTGGGCAAGGAATTAGGCGTCACCATGCGTTTCTTCCATGGCCGCGGTGGCTCGATTGGGCGGGGCGGCGGCTCTTCCCGTGATGCGATTGCCGCTTTGCCTGCTGGCAGTATGGAATCAGGCCTGTCAGTGACCGAGCAAGGCGAAGTCATCTCCTCAAAGTATGGCCATCCAGACAGCGCCCGGGTTTCATTAGAGACTTTGGTGGGGGCCAGCCTTGAAGCAGCCCTCCACCCAGTTGACCACACGCAAGAGGAAGCCCTTGCGCGGATTATGCCGCGTTTGAGCGATCTGGCCTTTAAAGCTTATCGCAGCCTAGTCTATGATACGGCTGATTTCGCACGCTATTTCCACCAGTCGACGCCCCTGAAAGAGATTGTGGATTTGAAGATCGGCAGCCGCCCTGCCGCCCGCACAGCATCGGGACGGATCGAGGATTTGCGCGCTATTCCATGGGTGTTCAGCTGGTCGCAAGCGCGCGTCAACCTGCCGGGTTGGTATGGCTTTGGTAGTGCCATTGCGGGTTATCAAGAAGCCATGGGGGCATCGGCCGCTGACGAATTAAGGGCGCTCTATCAATCGAGCCCTTACTTCGCCAATCTCGTCTCCAACATCGAAATGGTGTTGGCCAAAGCCAATCTGGAGATTGCGCGCCGCTACAGCGAGTTGGTGGATGACCAGGACATGGCGAAAGCCATCTTTGCCCGCATTGAGGCGGAATGGCAGAAGACTTTGGAAGCCTTAGAGCTGGTGACCGGGCGGGCGGAACTTGTTGGCAATAATCCGGCCTTGGCCCATTCCATCAGCTTGCGCATGCCCTATCTCGACCCGCTGAACCTGCTGCAAGTGAAATTGATCCAGCAATTGCGCGCAGGCCCCGAGGGAGCACAAGCCGAAACCGTCAAAAAGGGCATCCAATTGACGATCAACGGGATATCCGCTGGCCTGCGGAATACGGGCTGATCAGGGTTTCAGCAAAACCGTAAGTTCGGCCTTTGCCGCCTCATAGTCCGCCTTAAAGGTCGGATCCTTACGCAGCTCCACCAAGAGCGCCGCGCTAAGGGCCTGCCCTGCCGCGACATCGCTGGGGTAATGCACGCCGCACACGGCGCGGCTGAGACCAAAATCTAGGCCACGCGCCTTTAGGGCTTCTGCCTTTGCGGGAACAAGTTCTGCCAAGAGCGTGCCTGCCATGGCACCCCACATAGCATGACCGGATGGGTAAGAATTCAAGCCATTTTCTGGCAAGCGTACACAAGCCGTCACCGCCGGATCTGCCAAGGGCGGACGGGGGCGCTTATAAAGCTCTTTGAATGGCAATACTGTTGCACCCACATCGCGCAAAGAGCGGGCCATGAGACGGGCAAGGCCAGGGGCGCTCGCCTCCGTCACATTTGGGCCAAGCACCGAGCCAAAGGCCGAAAAGACTTCCAGCTTTTGATCAGACTGGGCGAGGGCAACGCGCTCTGGCGTGCGCTTGGCCTGCAGATCGAGGGCCGCTGCGCGATCATCCTGATCGGCCTTAGAGCCCGGGGCTGGAGCCGCTGGGAAATTAGCCACAGCAACAGCGGCAGGCAAATAGCCCTTTATGTCATCTGCTTGCGCGCAACTGATGACGGCAGACGTCAGCATGAAGCCGGCAAGGACCCAGCTTATGGACGGGCGGGTGAAGGATAGGAAACGCATGAACATCAGAACTCCTTTGGGCGCGATCCATGCACCCTGACTGCGCTAATCCTGCTCAATCCGGCCAACCCGAAACGCGCCAAGATCGGCATAGACCGCCTTATCTGCAAAGGCGAAGGCCGCATCATCCACCCGAACATCAGTCCTGCGCAAGTGGCGCGACAGCGTTAGGCCGTCCAAGGTGCGGCACCGTGACAGCGCTACATAGGTCTGGCCATGCGCAAAAGCTCCGCGCCCAAAGTCGACATGGACCGCATCAAAGGTCAGGCCTTGGGCCTTGTGGACCGTCAAAGCCCAAGCGGGGCGCAGCGGTACTTGGCGGAAAACACCCACCGCTTTGCGCTGGGGCACGCCTTCTGGATCGGGCTCATAAATATAGCGCTCCCAATCGGCGGGTTCGATCTCATGCACACGGCCAGCTATGCGGACAAAGACCGACGTCTTGCCCAGATCAACCACCGTGGCCAAGGTTCCATTCACCCATCTTTTGTCTGGATCATTGCGCAAGAGCATGACCCGCGCCCCAACCCGCAACACAAGGTCGCTGTCGGTCGGGAAAATGCGCTCGTCAAACTGACCTTCAACTTTGGCCCCATAGGCAGCTTCTGGCCCAGAAAGGCGCGCCATTTCCAGGTCATTGATCCGGCGGGCAGCCTCATTGGTGGTGGTCAGAACGATGGCCCCATCGCCATCCTTATCTGAAAAGGGCGGGGGTTCACCCACTACGCGGGAATCTAACAGCTCCGCATCCTCCATCGTCGGGCGTCCGCGTCGCATCCGGTCCAACAGGCCGAGGAAGGCTGCGTCGGATTGGCGAAACACCTGACACAGCTCAATCGAGGTCCAAGAAAGCGACTTTACCGAGGGCGCATCGAAGAAGTACGGCCCGCCAAACCATTGCTCAAGGATGGGCTCCTCTTCCCGGCTGACGACGGGTGGTAATTGCGCACTGTCGCCGACACACAAAAGGCGGACGCCGCCAAATGGCCTTGGCACACCACGGTGGAGCCGCATGGATCGATCAATCGCATCCATCAAGTCCGAGCGCACCATGGAAATCTCGTCAATCACCAAAAGATCCAGCGTTTTCAACATGCGACCTTCGCGCACGCGCCGAACGTCCTGGGGCTGAATCATGGCTGGCGGCAGCTTGAATAAGGAATGGATCGTTTGCCCACCGGCATTGAGGGCTGCTATGCCCGAAGGTGCGACGATGGCGGCCTTTAGATCGGTTTCATCCATAAAGGCTTTGAGGAAGGTGGTTTTGCCGGTGCCGGCGCGACCGGTCAGGAATACACCGCCTTCGGCTTTCTCAATCCGCTCTGCCACTTCGCGGTAAGGCCCATCATCGAGGGAGAGGGCGACAGCCTTCGCCGGGCCTTCAATCCGCCCATGGCCACCTTGCAAGCGCGCCATCGCCATGGCTCCATCGGCATCATCGACTTTGGCTACGACGGTACCATTGCGGATCAGCACAGCGGAAAAGCCGCTTCCGGTATCAACCAGACGCGCAATTCCGCCCCGCAATGCCATTTCCCGCACTGTTTTCACGTGTGACCTTTTCAACCTCTTCCTTCGGTGGGTGCGGCGGCTGCGTCAAGCAGCGGCTGCGCTAATATGTATCGATTAGAAATTCTAACTTGTAACTCGCAAGCCGAAGTCGCACCTGATGTGTTATATGCACGGACACAAGTGAGGACGAAACATGACTCAAGACGCCAATAGCCCAGCGATACGCGCACAAGGCCGGATTTTCTCGAACATTACTGAGACAATTGGCGCGACGCCTTTGGTACGCCTAGACAAGATCGCTGCCAAGTATGGTGTGAAGGCAGAACTTTTGGGCAAGCTAGAATTCTTCAACCCGATCGCATCAGTCAAGGACCGCATCGGCGTGTCGATGATTGAGGAATTGGAAAGCCGCGGCTTGATCAAAGAGGGTAGTGTTTTGGTCGAGCCGACTTCGGGCAATACAGGCATTGCATTGGCGTTTGTCGCGGCCCAACGCGGCTATCGCCTGATCCTCGTCATGCCAGAGACCATGTCGTTAGAGCGCCGTAAGATGCTGGCCTTCCTTGGAGCTGAACTGGTTCTGACACCAGGTGCGGAAGGCATGAAGGGTGCTGTCGCGCGCGCCAAGCAATTGGTCGAAGAGACGCCAAACGCCTTGATTCCAGGCCAATTTGTGAACCCAGCCAATCCTGCCGTCCACCGCCGGACCACGGCTGAAGAAATCTGGATCGATACTGAGGGCAAAGTGGACGCCTTTGTGGCAGGGGTCGGCACCGGCGGCACAATCACCGGGGTTGGCCAAGTCTTGAAGCAGCGCAATCCCAGCATTCAGATTGTGGCGGTGGAGCCCGCGGGCAGCCCCGTTTTGTCTGGCGGCGCACCGGGACCACACAAGATCCAAGGCATTGGCGCGGGCTTTATTCCAGAAGTGCTGGATCGGTCGGTGATTGATGAAGTCATCACCGTGACCAATGAAGAGGCTTTTGACTTTAGCCGCGATCTGGCTCGCACCGAAGGCGTGCCTGGCGGGATTTCGACTGGAGCTAATTTGGCTGCGGCGATCAAATTGGGTCAACGCCCGGAATATGCTGGCAAGCGGATCGTGTTTATCGTCCCCAGCTTTGCAGAACGCTATATTTCCTCGGCACTCTTTGACGGGATCGGCTAAACCATCTGGCGGTCCGCGACATGGATTTGAGGTCGCGGGCCGCCACTGTCACACGCTTGAGATTGACAAGCGGGTATCAAACAGCCAGATGTGGCCATGTTTCCATGCAAATCTCCACAAGAAGCGATTGATAGGCTTCAAGACATCCACGCAGCATCCGTTCAGGCCCTGCACGATGCCCTCGCCCGGTTTGTTCAAACCCGGGTTCCCCCCACTCCAGAAGAGCGTGCACGCTTTCGCTATCCCGAAATCCGCGTCACCTATGCGCCGGACGGTCCGCCGCCCGTGTCTCAACGCGCTTATGCGAAGTTCAACGCGCCGGGCGTCTATACGACCACTGTCACCCATCCGGCGATGTTCACCGACTATTTGCTCGAAAATCTTGAGCCCTTGGTTGGCGAATATGGCGCGACCGTTGAAGTCGGCCTGTCGGATGCCGAGATGCCTTATTCCTATGTCATCGATGGCGTGACCGACCTCGGCGTCGGCGATGTGCCGCCACAGGAATTGGCGCGCTGGTTTCCAACCCCGCAACTAACTGCTGTCGGCGACGAGATCGTTGATGGCGAGTTTGAGATCCTGCACGGTCAGCCGAGACCTTTGGCTCTGTATGACGGGCTGCGGGTCGATTATTCGCTGAAACGCCTGACCCATTATTCGGGCACAGAATGGCGCTCCTTCCAGCCATGGATCCTATTCACCAATTATGCGCGCTATGTTGATGAGTTTGTGCGTTGGGCGATTGATCAGATCCGCCAAGGTGGGCGCTATGATTCCTTGATCTGCTCCGGCGGCGTGACGATTGACGCGTCTAATTTGGACGATGATCCAGAAGGGCGCGTCGCGGCCAGCCCGTGGCGCAAATATCAAATGCCCGCCTATCACCTCACCACCAAGGATGGGCAAGGCATTACCTTGGTCAATATTGGCGTGGGGCCATCTAACGCGAAGAATATCACTGACCATTTGGCCGTTTTGCGCCCACATTGCTGGTTGATGGTGGGCCATTGCGGTGGCCTGCGGCAAAGCCAGCGCATTGGCGATTACGTGTTGGCGCACGCTTATTTGCGCAAAGACGAAGTCCTGGACCGGATTCTGCCAGCCGACGTTCCCATTCCGCCCATCGCGGAAGTGCAAATGTCGATCCAGCAGGCTGCGATGGAAGTGACCGGTGAGAGCGGCGAAGCCCTAAAGCGCCGGCTGCGGACCGGCACTGTGGTGAGTTTCTCGGACCGGAACTGGGAGCTTTATTGGGGCCGGGAGCGTCGCTTGATCAATATCTCACGCTCCATCGGCGTCGATATGGAAAGCTGCATGATCGCCGCCCAAGGGTTCCGCCATCGTGTGCCCTATGGCACTTTGCTCTGCGTCTCGGA
>CALRLV020000019.1:0-16114 GCA_943368895.1 Ferrovibrio terrae | reverse complement strand
AAAAAAGCCTCCCCAAAAGTGGAGAGGCTTCTTCGTCTCTGGCGCTAAAGCCGTTTGGTTTTAGAACTTGCGGACATAGCTGACAGCATAGCCGTTCGTGCCCTTGCCTTCGGTATAGCGGGTATAGTCCAGACGGACGCCATTGGCATCGTCCAGCATATATTGGCCACCAACGCCGATTGCGAATGAGCCATCGTCGTCCTTTGCCTTCACGGCGCCAGTCTTGGCTTCTGCCCACTTGTGCACGTAACCGGCGCGACCCATCAGCGAGAGACGCTCAGCCACAGGCGCGCTGACGACGGCGAACGCACCTAGGGTGCCACGGGTCTTGACGGTCGCGCCATTGACCTTGTCGTCATTGATGCCAATGCCGCCTTCGCCCTCAACGGCAAAGTTTGGCGTAATCTGATAGCCAACGCGGCCGTTCAAAGTGCCGGTGTCGGCAGTCTTGGTTTGAAAGTGGTTGTATCCACCATTGATATAGACTTGGCCTGCAGCATCTTGTGCGAAGCTAGGAGCCGAAGCGAAAGCGGTAACGGCCAAAACGGCGAGAGCGAAAATACGCATGATTTAGTTCCTTTGTTCGTTCTGCGACCTCATCTCACAAGCCTGATTGGCTAAGAGACGATCGCGATTTGATCCAAAGGCTCCCGGGTTGTGACGCCGCTCTTTGTCGGTCGTCCAAAAAGGGGAGGAGAGCCTTTCGACAGGACAAAGGTAGGGACTGGGACCCCACTTCCGCAACTAACCATTCTGTCATGTTTGTGCTCGAAATAGGTAGTGTGATCAATAAGATACAGATTGTGGCGGAACCTTGTCCCTCAGATGAACCTTGGGTAAATGGCTACCGATTTCGCCCAATTCATGCCGCAATTGTCTCGTGATTGTGTCAGATGGGACATGCAAAACTGCATGGAACGATCACATGCCTATGCGTTTCAGGATTGCAGAATATGCCAGCACTGGCTTGTTATCTTGGCTCAGCACACCACGGATGAACAACATGGTGCGGGTTGCCCGCACAATTTCGGCGGTTGATTCGATCAAGACCCCTGCCTTCGCCCCACCGACAAATTGGCTTTCAAACTGCATCGTCACACAGGGTTGCTCATTCATATAGTCATGGCAATGCGCAAACAGGGCAAAGTCTGCAAAGGTCATTAGGCAGCCGCCATGGATGTTGCCCATGCCATTGCAGTGACGCTCTTCGGGCATAAAGGCACAAATGTATCCACCCTCGGCTAATGGCTTCATATAAAAGGGGCCTGTGAGCGTCTCAAACGGGTCAGAGCCATTGCCCCAAGTGGACCAGCCAGCAAATTCACCTTCGGTGACCAATTGTGGTTTGGATGGCGTATTCTCGCTCATGTGCAACAGGCTTTCTTTTAGGGCTCGTCAGAAGGGTGGGTTGGGTCTTAAAGTGCTGGGCGAATAATACAAGAATGCCTGCTTGAGGAGATGCCATTGGCCTATGATTCTGAGACCACCCAAGAGCTGGTGAGCTTGGTTGCCCGATTTGTAGCAGAAAAGCTGCGACCGATTGAGGCCCAAGTCTCTGAAGAAGATGCCGTGCCCGATGCCATCGTCGCACAGATGAAGGAATTGGGCCTGTATGGTCTGACGATTCCGGCCGAATATGGCGGGCTGGAATTGACGATGGAGGCAGAATGTCGGGTGGCGTTTGAGTTGGGTCGCACCAGCCCTGCTTTCCGCTCTTGCTTTGGGACAAATGTCGGCATCGGCGCGCAGGGCTTGGTGATGTTTGGCACCGAGGCACAAAAGCAAAAATATCTGCCCGGCATTGCCTCGGGCGAGATCGTCACCAGCTTTTGCCTAACCGAAGCTGAAGCCGGCTCTGATTCAGCCGCTGTGCAGACGACGGCACGGCTGGAGGGCGATCATTATGTGATGAATGGCTCGAAACGCTACATCACCAATGCCAATAAAGCGGGCCTCTTCACCGTCATGGCCCGCACAAGCCCTGACGTGAAGGGGGCTAAAGGTGTCACTGCCTTCCTCGTTGAGCGCGATAGTCCGGGCCTCAGCATTGGCAAGCCCGAAAAGAAAATGGGCCAGCAAGGCGCCCATATTTGCGAAGTCTATTTCGACAATGTCAAAGTGCCAGTTGAAAACCGCTTAGGCGGGGAGGGCGAGGGCTTTAAGGTTGCCATGCAAGTCCTCGACCGTGGGCGTCTGCACATTGCGTCGGTTTGTGTCGGGGTCGCTGAACGCTTGATTGCCGACAGTCTGACCTATGCGATGGAGCGTCAGCAGTTTGGCAAGCCGATTGCCGAGCATCAATTGATCCAAGCCATGTTGGCTGATTCCAAGACAGAAGCTTATGCCGCGAAATCGATGGTGTTGGATGCCGCCCGTCTGCGGGATTCAGGTCAGTCCATCACTTTGGAAGCAGCCGCCGCCAAATATTATGCTTCTGAAATGGTTGGTCGCGTGGCCGATCGGGCGGTGCAGATTTTCGGTGGGGCAGGCTATGTTGCTGATTATGGCATTGAGCGTTTCTACCGCGACGTGCGCATCTTCCGTATCTATGAGGGCACCAGCCAGATCCAGCAGATAGTCATCGCGCGTGAGATGATGAAAGCGGCGAGGACCTAAGGACATGAGCCCTGAAGAAGCCGCCATTCTGGCCCTGATCGCCGCCTCCAAAAAAGGCCGCACCATCGATCCAACCGAAGCCGCGCGCGCCGTCTATACAGGCGAAGATCCAGACGGCTGGCGCAAACGTTTACCATCTGTGCGACAAGCCGCAATCCATTTGGCGCGATCTGGCCAAATCAGCATTTATCGTAAGGGCAAAGTCATTGATCCTAATGGCTTTAAAGGCGTCTATCGCTTAGGCGTTCCGGGCGAAATTCCGATTGCGGCCCCATCTGAAGTCGAGCCTGATGATGCGAGCGTGGTCGCTGACTAAGCTTCGGCAACATTTGAGGCCATGGGCTACAGCCTCGCTGGGCCTAATCGGCATCTTGCTGGCCGCCTGTACGCCGGCGCGGCAAAGCGCGCAGATACCAGAGCCTGGCTATCAAGGCCCGCGCTTTACCCCAACCCAATTTGTCAGCTTTGACGGCACGGCGCTGGGGCTTTCGACGTGGCAGGCACAAACATCAAAGCCCAAAGCCGTCGTCGTGGCACTTCACGGTATGAATGATTATGCGCGTGCCTTTGAAACTGCGGCACCCTATTGGGCGGCCCGAGGCATCACGACCTATGCCTATGACGCTCGCGGCTTTGGTCGCTCACCCCAGCGCGGGGTGTGGGGCAATGAGGCCCTGATGATTAAGGATCTGCGCACGGCCTTAAAGGTGGCGCGCACGGCCCATCCGGAAGCACAAATTGTGGCGGTCGGTGAAAGCATGGGCGCGGCTACTATTTTGGCAGCAGCCGGCGAGGCCGAGGGGATTGCAGCCGATCGCCTGATTCTGATCGCGCCTGCGGTTTGGGGCTGGTCTAATCTACCTTTGGCTTATCGGGTTTCGTTGTGGACCACGGCACATCTACCTGTGTCGCGTAAGCCCTTCGATCCGCCAAGAACAGTAACGCGCACCATTATGGCGTCGGACAATATCGAGATGCTGCGGCGCTTGGGCCGGGACCCCAATATGATATTCGCCACGCGTCTAGATGCGGTCTATGGCTTGGTTCGCTTGATGGAGAAGGCCTACCGGGCGGCAGACAAGCTACCACCGCAGACTTTGGTGCTTTATGGTGCCCGCGATCAGATTATTCCCCGTCCGGCTTTGACAGCGACTGTTGCAAAGCTTCCGCCTACAGTGCGCACCGTGGAATATCCCGATGGCTATCACATGTTGACGCGGGATCTGCAGGCAGAACGGGTTTGGGCCGATGTCGCTGCTTTTATTGCTGACCCTAATGGGCCCTTGCCATCCAATCTTGGACCCATAGGTAAGGTTGCAAAATAAGGAACTCGTTAAGCCTGTTTTGCTAATCATTTCGGTATGGCTTTGAAAATCGCCCTTCCCATACCGGCCTTGCCTAAGTTCGATCCCGTAACTGTGGCCCAAACCCGTGCGCGCTTGGTTGCCTGGTGGGATGGCACAGCTCCACCTGACTTAGACGCGATCAAGGCCGAAATTGAGGCGGAAAATGCGCCGGGAAAGCTCAGCGCCAAGCATAAAAAGCTCTATGTTACAGCCAGTCACATCATCTGGGGGCCGGACCGTAATTTTCCGACTTCGCTTGATCTGACCACCCAGTTGGGCACAGCTGTGGGGGCTAAGAAAGACGCCACCATGGCCTGTATTGGCGCAGGCAGTGGCTTCATCGCCCGCACTTTGCTGGAGCAATTCGGCGTTAAATTGACTGCCTACGAATCCGACCCAACCATCCGCAACCTTGCCGCAAAAGCCGTCAAAAAGAGCAAAGCGCGCAAAAATTGCGTCGCTAAGCCCTATAATGGGCAATTGGCTGGCCTTGCAGAGCGACAAGTCGAACTCGCTATGCTGTTGTTCCAAGGCGGTGACGCAGAGCGCGCAGAGCGCGGGGCCTTCTCGATGCTCCGCCTCCTAAAGCCTGGCGGGCAGGCGATCTGGTTCGACTTATTCTCGACAGAAGGCGAGGCCTCACCCGACCTCGCGAAAGGAATTGAGAATCGCGCGTTCACCCCAGTGGACGCGTTTAAGAGTGCCGCCCAAGCTGCAGGCCTGACCATCGTTTCCGAAGCCGAATGCAATTTGAACTTCTTGGCTGCCATCAGCGCGAGCTGGTCTTTGATTGGCAAAGACTTCCAAAAGCGCCAAGCGGCCCTCATCAAGGCTGGTGGGCAAGAGGCGGCAAGCCTTGCCCTGCATTCGATTGTCACCTGGAAAGCACGTGCTGCAGCGGTCCGCGCCGGACAACTTAGCGCGCGCTATCTTGTTGTTTCTGCGCCGGCTTAGGCACCAAGGTTGAAACATTGAGAGTTGAATTCGGTTTGAAGAGCGAAATTTCTCTCCATCATAACGCTGGGTCGGTTATAGTTGTCGAGAATTGATACGGACAAATTGAACCATTCTAATTTCGTTGAGGTGCTGAGATGGCATTTCCAGACTTACCAAAAGGGCGAGGGCCTAATGCAAAGAATTTAGTAGCTTTTCGTGCTTTGGCTCTTCTTGGGTTGCTCATTCTATTCGTCCTAGGCTGGTCGGGTTTCCGTGATCGTGAAACGAGATCGACATTTTCTGAAACCATTTTCCCCATGTATGGGGACTATTTTGCGATGTCCTTTCGCCTGCGATCCAGTAGTTGTCTTAACTTAGGTCGGGCTGCCGATGAGGCGTATGGAGATATAGGCAGGACATTCCCATTCGCGAGCAAGTTTGCCCGAGTTAACATTTTGAATATGCATAGTATTGCATCGAAAATAGGCAGATACAACACAGTCAATTCTTGCTTAACTCTTGCGGAAACGCCAAACCTCCACACCATTTCCTTGTTTGGCTTCACAAAAGAGGCTGGCTTGGTTTCGAAGCTAAAAGAGCAAATCTCGAAGGAGCCCACCCTCAAGCATTTGACCGTTCGAGTTTTGGATCAATTGCCCAACATCGCGTCGGGCGGCGGTGAAACTGTAGTTTTACTCTTGTCCCATCAAGACCTTGGCACACTGATCGATGTCGATACCGACCAAAAACAGCGCCTTGAAATAAATGCACTCTTGCATCATCGACTCTCGAGGAATGATAATCTCACGATCGAACGGGTGTCTTCGGCAAAACAGAGCGGAGAGGTTGAAGATAATTTTGTATATTTTGGCTTTTCACTTTGGTTCGGCTCTAAGCCTGAAGTTCGCCGTAATTTTTGCCAAGTCGAAAAGGCAGGCCCATTCACAACTGAAGCTGCCTTGATCTCGAGCATCCTTGCATGTCTAAGGTTGTCTGCGAGGCCTCAGACAAAGTTAAGCATCGCATCCGATACGATACCTTAAACGCCTAATTTGACCTAAATCACACTGTACGCCCACGAATGTGGAGCGCTTAAGCATTCACCGCAAAGGCATCGCCCAAAGCATCCGCAAGGCTAGAGCGGGGGGGCTCTTCATTGGCGACGGGTGCTTTTGTGTCGGCTGTGGCAGAGGTTTGGGCTTTGGCCGCCGAGGCTTTGGCCTTCTTAGCAGGGCGCTCTGCGGTGGCTTTTTCCTCGATATGGGTCGTTTCAATCGATGGGCCGGCGAGGGGGTCGGCCGAACGCTTAGAGCGGCCTTCAAACTGGCCACCTTCTTCGATAATCAGAATCGCATGCGTCAGATCACCATCGATGGAGCCAGAGGTTGCCAATTGAATCATCCGCGCCCGCACGTCGCCCGAGACCTTGCCACGGATGGTTGCGATTTCGCTGATCACATTGCCTTTGACTTCGCCATTCTTGCCGACAATCAAAGTGTCGCAACGCACGTCACCAATCACGATGCCTTCGATATGGACATCACCGGGTGAGGAGAGCGAGCCACTAACCACCGCGCCAGCCGCAACTACCGAAGCAGCAGGCTTCGGGCTTGGTGCGACAACTGCAATCGCCGGGGCGTCATTTCGCGGCATTGGCGCAGCCACGGTTTCGGTTTCGACATAGGATTCTTTGGATTTAGAATTCCAAAAGGCCATCGTATTGTTCCCTTAGATTGGCGATCTCGCGCCCTTGTTACGCATGCCGGAGTGTCACGCAACACCCGAAATCCTGTTTGGTGTGTATTCCCCGAGGAATTACACCAATTCTTGCACTGCCTTTAGAACGGCTTCATCATGACCGGGAACTTTTACTTTCCGCCAGATGTTTACGATCGTTCCATTTTTATCAATCAGGAATGTTGTGCGCTCGATCCCGAAATACTTCCGTCCATACATGCTCTTTTCAACCCAGACGCCATAGGCTTCGCATATCTGTGTGCCAAAATCTGATGCTAAGGTCACATCTAAGTCATACTTTGCCTTAAACTTGTCGTGGCTAGCGACTTTATCCTTGGAGACACCAATGACTTCGCACGAAAGAGCACGAAATTTGTCTATGTTTTCGGTGAAGGCGATGGCTTGGCTTGTGCAGCCAGAGGTGTCGTCTTTTGGATAAAAATAAAGGACAACACTCTTTCCTTTCAACCCAGACAAGGCCACGGTTGCACCGCCATCTGTCGGCATTTCAAAGTCAGGGGCCATTTGGCCAATTGCAATTTCGCTCATGGTGCTAAATCCGATCCGTTTGCGCCGAAAGCGCCGTGTTCAGGCAGATAAGCCTGAGGCCGCAGGCATGCAAGCCGCGGACGGGCCACCTCGCGGCCAAGACGCTTCTTCCACAAAAGTGCGGCAGACGCGTGACAAGAAACGAGCAAAAAAACTTACGCCAGAGGTTGAGGAAACCCCGAGCGGGACTGTGGTCGCTAAGCGAACCAAAAAACCTTTAAGTCAAACGCGGCACTCCCGATTCTGGATGGAAAGCGCCACAGTGGCTTTGGCGCTATCGGGCCTATTTGCGGGCTATCTCGCGTGGCGCTTGTCGATTGGAACTGTCTCGATCTCGGCGACAACGCCTTTTGTGGAAGATTCACTCAGCCGTCTTGTTGGCGGGCAAACTAACATTGGATCCTTGCGCTTGGGCTGGGATCAAGAGGCGCGCGACTTTGTGGTGCTGGCTGGAAAAATCACCGCGCGAACCGATCAACGAACATCGCCTCTGCGCCTGGGTAAGGTCGATCTGACCCTCGATGCCCCGTCTTTGCTAATTGGCCGGGCTGTGGTCAAACAAGCTCGGCTATCGGGTGTTGAAGCGGTCTTGGTCGTGGACCGGCAGGGGCGGACGGCCTTTGGCTTTGGGTCAGCGGAAGAAGTCCTGGCGCTGCCGCGCGTGAAGGGCGAGGATGGTGGCCTTGCCCGCATCCTAAAGGCAACCCGCAACGCACTTGATCCCAAAGGCCAAGCAGGCAGGGTTGCGCAAGTGGTGCTGACCGACGCCCGCTTGCAAATGATTGACCCCGATAGTGGTCAGCGGCTGATCCTTGAAAAGGCCCGCGCAGGTCTGTTCCGAAGTGCTGCGGGCATCATCACTTTGCAAGCCTCTGGCAAGATTGAAAAATCCAGCTCGAGTATGAATGTGGCCATTGCAGCCCCACCAGCGGCCGATGGCGCATTGGCCCTCGTGGCAGATTTGCAAGACATGCGCTTTGCGCAATTGCCCTTAAGTCTGAGGGGCGAAAGTCTGGAGCAATTGGCCAAATGGACAAGCCCGTTGAGTGGCCGCGCCTTGGTCTATCTCACGCCAGAGGGCAGCCCGATCTCGGCCCAAGGTACGCTTCAACTTGCACGCGGGCGGGCGGGCGGTGTGGCCGTCGAACGAGCAGCTGGGACGGGGGCGTGGTCAAAGCAAACTGGTATCATAAGCCTTCAGACGCTGGACGTTATCAGTGACCGGATCCAAGCGTCAGGTGTCAGTGGCCGATTGTTTCCTGCCAGCGCAGGCCAAAGAGGCTTGGAATTCGCGGCGAAATCCTTCTCGCTTGATGCACCAAATGCCGGTGGCGTAGCGGGCGAGGGGGCAAGCGGCAAAGTCCTGCTCTCTGAAGACATGCATCTGATCTCGGCTGATCTGATCGCCCAAGGTTTTGGCCTGTCTCACCCCAATTCCACGATGGCTAAGCTGTTAGAAGCAGAGGTGAAAATTCTCTCGACTGGTCCGCGAGGCGCACAAAACAAAGCTAGTCCGCAGAATGCTTTTGCCGGTGGCAAAGTCAGCATTCAGGCCAAATCTGCCCGTCTCTCTTTGGGGGATCGATTGGGTGCCTTTGGCAGCGGGGCAGGCGTTGATTTGACGCTGGATCGTCCCTCGGCCAACGGTCCTTGGAATGCACAGGCCAGCCTTGCCGGCCTAAATCTGACAGGGCGCGGCGTCTCTATCCCTCAAACCAACGCACGTGGGCTGACCCTTCAGTGGAGCGGTACGGGGGCAGCTGGCTCTGGCCAGATTACGGCGAGCATTGCCGCCATGACGACCAGCCAATCTGGTGCGCGCGGATTAGGGCTTGCAGGCTCCAATCTTGCGGTCCAAGCCGCCCGTCGCGATAATGGCTCGATTGAGCTAACAAGCTTTTCTGCCGATAGCTTTGCCTTCAATAATCCAGTGGTTTCAATTGCTACCGGATCGGTCGCGCTTGCGGGCAATGTGAGCTCTGATGGCTTAACGGATGCGTGGCTAAAGACACCCAATTTAACGCTCACCAATCCCAATCAATTGTCGAGACCCTTTGTGGCCGGCGACGTGGATATGACGGGTGATGTTTTGCCGCGGGGCGTCCGTTTGCCCTCGGTTCAATTTACCCATCGCGGTATCGCGGTCCAAGGCGGCGTTGAAGTGGCACTTGCACGGCGCGGCTCCGCTATGGTCAATTTGGATGCGGATATTGATGGCGAGATTGATGTGGAAACCCTGCTTGCTGGTTGGCCAAGAGGGTTCTTGCCAGAGACACGCACAGCCATTGCCAATGTTGTAAAAGAGGGGGTTGGAAAAACCGATCATTTGGTGCTGCGCATCCCTTCAGGTCTGTTGAAGGGGCAACCAGGCGGCCCCGATATGATCGCGCTGGACTTTGATATCCGTGACGCGACAGTACAATATCTGCCACAAATGACCGCCTTGACCGACGTGTCAGGCCGCGCCCGTCTCACTGGCAATAGCTTTCATGTGGACATTGATGGCGGAAAATTGGGGGAACTCACCCTCTCTGAATCATCCTTTGCAATCCCAAAGTTCCAGCCCAAGAATTCCCAGGGTGTGGTGCATGCCAAGGTGTCTGGTTCTGTGGCCCTGATGGCGCAAGAAGCGGATCGCGAGCCTTTGCGGCTTTTGTCAAAGGCCCAATTCGATCCTGCCAGATTGGACGGCGAAGGCAATCTGGAATTGGACTTAAGCTTGCCTCTTTCGGACCGGCTGCAACAAGACGCGGTCAAGGTTCGGGCGCGCGGACAGTTTGAGCAAGCCAGTTTGCAAAACGCCTTTGCAGGCTTGGAGGCCAATGATGGCACCGTGCAATTGGACATTGATAATGGTCGAGTGGATGTGAAGGGGCAGGCTTGGATAGCCGGCAATCCGTTTGACTTTACTTGGGTGTCGGAGCCTGAAACCGCGCTAAATCCCGGCACCTCGTTGGTTGCTGACGGCATGGTGGATTTGGCAAGCTTGATCCAAATCGGGGTGGATGTGACTGCCTATGCGACGGGACCTGTTCGGCTAAAACTCGATGCGCAATCCAAAGGCAGCAAGCTGATCGGTGCTGATTTAGACGCCGACTTCAACTTGGCAACGATGGTGTTGCCCGGTTCACTTTGGACCAAACCAGAAGGGGAAGCAGGCCAAGCGACAGCCCATATTACGATGCGCGATAGCGGCGGCTGGGAGGCCGAGCAATTGGCCTTTGATGCCAAAGGAGCCAAAGTGCGCGGTGATTTGGTCTTCTCCGAGAAACTGGAACTGATTGGTGCGGATTTCTCTCGTATCGCCATCGCGCGCGCAGCGGACTTGGCCTTGCGGATTGTGGAAGATTCTAACGGCTTAAATGTCAACGCCAAGGGCAGTTATCTTGATTTGAGCCCGTTTCTGATCAAGCGCGACGTGACAGAGCGTACGGTTGACTTACTCGATCGCCCTCTCAATCTGTCTGCCTCCATCAAGCGTCTCGCCACAGGCCAATCGGCTGCTCTCGACGATGTTGAGGCGAGTATTTTGCGCGATCAAGATGGCTGGCGCTCGCTAACAATGACGGGCAGTTCTCCAGCTGGGCAAACGCGCGTCGCGATGAGCCAGCAGCAAGATGGTCGCCGGACCATTGTGGGCAATTTATCTGACGCTGGCTTTTTTGCGGGCCTGATCTACCCGGGCGCTCCCTTAACTGGAGGAACAGGCACGATTGAAGGCGAACTGCCCGTTGTTGGTGCCGATAGTGCGGGCACCTTGATGGTGGAAGTTAAAGGCGTCTCCTACAGTCCTGCTAAGCAAAGCCCAATCCTATTTGACTTGGTGCGTCTGCCCATGACGGTGAATGGCGGCATAATCGCGCTGCGCGACGGCAAGGCTGATGGCGCAGCCTATACGGTTAAGGCGTCTGGCTATGTCGATCTTGAAGACGGCAAATTAGACATACGCGGTGTTGCAACGCCTGGCGGGTTGAACCGCGCTTTGGGCGAAATGCCCTTGTTTGGTAGTATCTTGGGCGGTGGGCAGGATGAGGGTCTGGTGGGCATGACCTTTACCGCCCAAGGCAGTTTGGCAAACCCAAAACTGCGCACCAATCCGATTTCGGCCCTAGCTCCTGGGTTTTTGCGCAAGCTTTTTGAAAGCCAAGCGCCCTTGGAACCGCCACCGCGTCTAAAGACTGCCCCCATTCCAATCGTGCCGACGCCGCCTGATCCTTCTGGCGAGACGGGGACGGTGGCAACACCTCAAAGTTAGGCCGGGCTCTAAGGTTGCCAGTACGTAACGCGTGACGCAGCACTTGGCCGTGGCCGCTCTAAGGGGGATTCAGTCGGGGTCCCCAGATAGACAAGGCCGGCGAGTTTCTCCTGCGGCGAAAGGCCCAGAAGGGCCAAGGCTTCGCGATCATAGGCTACCCACTCGCTCAACCAGCAGCCACCATAGCCAAAGCCCTGGGCTGCCAGAAGCAGATTGTAACAGACTGCTCCGGCTGACAGCACTTGCTCCCACTCCGGAACTTTTGGGCTTTCTACCGGGGAAAACACCACCGCGACAACCACAGGCGCGCGCTGAAAACGGCCTTCTTCCAACGCCAGTCGCTCTGGATCCTTAACCTGACCACGCGCAGACAAAAGGGCCGCAATCTTGCTTCCATAGACCTGCCGGTTGTCGCCAGACAGGATGATGAAGCGCCAAGGGCCCAGCTTGCCATGATCAGGCACGCGGGCTCCGATGCGCAGAATGGCGTCCAATGTGTCGCCTTCGGGCCCGGGTGCCGCCAAATGCGCCACCTTGGTGGATCGGCGCAGCGCCAGTCGTTCCAGAAAGTCTGCGTCTGGACGAGGCTTAGGCAAGACATCGTTTTCGACAGGCGGAGGCGGGAGTGTGTGTGGTGCAATTGTCATTGTTTTCAGACATAAGGCATAGTGGGCACGATTGCATCGCCCTGTGAAAGTTTTTCTTCTCTATGTCTGAAACCGACCCCTTCCAGACGCTCGCGTCACACATTGCCTACCAGAATCCGTGGATCACGGTGGAACACCAAGATGTGCTGCGCCCAGACGGAAAACCCGGCATTTATGGCATCGTCCGCTTTGCCAATCGCGCGGTTGGGGTTCTGCCGATTGATGAGACGGGACATGTCTGGATGGTGGGACAATTTCGCAGACCTGTAGAAGCTTGGTCTTGGGAGATGCCAGAAGGCGGGGTGCCCTATGATGAAGATCTGGAGGCGGGTGCCTTGCGTGAGCTCGAGGAAGAAGTCGGTATACGGGCTGAGACTTTGATCAAGGTGCTCGATATGGATTTGTCAAATTCGGTCAGCGATGAAACCGCCATCTGTTTTGTGGCGTATGGATTATCACGGGGCAATTTGGCACCGGAGGGAACTGAGGTTTTGACCATAAAGCAGCTTCATTTCACCCACTTATTGGCTGAAGTCGAAGCTGGAAAAATTCGTGATGCCCTGACGGTTGCAACCGTCTACCGGACGTACCATTTAGCACTAACAAACCAATTGCCCGCTGCGCTGACGAAGATGATGTTAGCCCACCCAGACGGAGAGTGAATATGGCAGGTGCAAGCTTAGAACTTGTTGCTGGTTTAGCGGCTGGCTTAACCAACGTCTGGACCCATTTGCGCATTGAAGCGGCCACAGCAGCTGCCGAAGAGCCGCTATTGGCAAGTCTTTTGAACGCAACCATCCTCAATCACACCAGCTTCGATGATGCGCTGGCCTATCTGTTGGCTCAAAAGCTGGGCGGGGCGGATATGAATGCGCTGCAGATGCGCGAAGTCTGCATGCAAGCCTTTAAGGAAGACCCGGCGATTGTTCGCAGTGCGCAAGCCGATGTGCGTGTGATTAAGGTGCGTGACCCTGCTTGCCGCACCTATTTGCAACCCTTCCTCTATTACAAGGGATTTGCCGCGCTTCAGGCTCACCGCGTTGCCCATCATTTGTGGAAGACAGGACGGGAAATGATGGCCTTCCATCTGCAAAGTCGGGTAGCCGAACTGTTCCAAGTCGATATCCATCCTGCGGCCCGCTTAGGCGAAGGGATCTTCATGGACCATGCGACTGGCATCGTGATCGGCGAAACAGCAGTCGTCGGCGATAATGTCTCGATGCTTCATAATGTGACTTTGGGCGGTACTGGCAAAGAAGGCGGTGACCGCCATCCCAAAATTGGGGCAGGGGTGTTGATCGGGGCCGGGGCCAAAATTCTCGGCAATATCAAAGTAGGCGAGGGTGCACGCGTCGCGTCAGGTTCCGTCGTTTTGCACGAAGTGGCAGCAGGCTGCACCGTGGCGGGCATCCCGGCGCGTCCAGTCGGTGGGCCTTGTTGTGAAAATCCAGCCGACAGCATGGATCACGTCTTTGATGTGGCGACATTTGACCCAGGGCTTTAAGCCCTATGTCGTAAGCGCTTTGGCAATCGTCGCCACATTATAGGAAAGCATTTCGATGCTGGTTCCTGCAGGGCCGTCAGGCTTTGAAAGCGAGTCTGTGTAGAGCTTACCACCGAGCTTTGCCCCACTCTCCGAAGCGATTTGGCTCATGAGGCGCTGGTCCGCTTCTGTTTCGATAAAACAGGCGGCGGCGTTTGCCCCTTTAATCTCGTCGAGTAGACCCGCTAGCGCTTTGGCAGAGGGTTGCGCACCCGTCGATAAAGATGCGATGCCACGAAATTCTAGCCCGAACTCCTGGCCCAGATAGCGGAATGAGTTGTGCGGCACGATGATGAGGCGGCGGCCTTGGCGCACGGGTGCAAGCAGGCTCACCGCAGCTTGTTGCGCGCTTTCTAGCTCACCCAAATAAGCCTTCAAACGAGCTTCAAAGCGCGTCGCGAGATTGGGCCAAATCTTAACATAGGCCTTGGTAATCGTCTCAGCATAGCTGCGCAGACCCCCAAAGCTTTGCCAAGTATGCGGGTCAGGGATACGGCCTTCAATGAGGATTGGGGCAATGCCTTCTGACGCTTGAATAATCGGGCCCTTGTAACCAGTGCTTTCCGGCAGGCGGTCAATCCAGCCTTCCAATTTAAAGCCAACATGCAAGAGCAATCCAATGTCGCCAAAGCCCGTCAACTCGCTGGGCGTTGGGTCCCTATGATGAGCGGTTTGGTCGGGTCCAATGAGAGAAGCGATCTCAAGATCTGGTGCGCCGATCTGCTGGGCCACATCGGCCAAGATCGACATCGTCGCCAACACTTTTGGCTTGGAAACCGCAGGCACAACTTTTGGCGCGGGCTTGCACGCAGCCGCCAGCAGGCCGCTGGCTGTAAGGCCCAGGAGACTACGACGCGCGATTTGCAAGGGATGTTTTTCCGACCGAGCGGGTCAAGAGGGATTGATTGGGGCCCACAAGGCTTGAAGCCAGCACAAGCCCAACCAAGCAGGAGACAATGGCTGCCCCCACCGGGGCTGCTAGGTGGAAGGAAACCAAGAGGCCGGCGAGCACCCCAATTACACCAAGGACTGCAGCGCTGAGGATCATCAAGGGGACGCTCTTGGCCCAAAAGCGGGCGGCAATGGCGGGCAGGATGGTCAGCCCGATACTCATCAAGGCTCCTAGCGCATGAAACGAGGCCACAGTCGTCAAAGCCAAGAGGCCGAAGAAGACCGATTGCGCCACAGGGCCTGCCCATTTGGCTCCGCCGGATGCGCGCAAGAACTGGGGGTCAAGCGTATCGATGAGCAGCGGGCGGTAAACCAAGGTCATGCCAATCGCCGTCACGATCGCGGCTATGCAGGCCAGCGCTAAAGCGGTGTTGTCGATGGCGAGCGCTGCCCCGAACAAGAGCTTGTCCAGATCAATCACCCCGCCGCCCATGCTGGCGATCATCACGCCAATCGCTAAAGCTGCGAGATAGAAGACGGCAAAGCCCGCATCTTCTGGCAAGCGCAGCGCGCGACTGGCAGGGCCTGCGGTCATGAATACCATTGTGCCCGTCAGGGCTGCACCCAAAGTGGTCAGTAACGTGCTGCCGCCGCTCAATAGGGCCGCTGCCGCCGCCCCAGGCAGGACTGCATGGCCGACAGCGTCGCCAACTAAGCTCATGCGGCGCATCACAAGGAAGACGCCCAAGGGCGCGCCAGCTAAGGCGAGCGCCACGCCACCCAAAGCGGCACGTGTCATAAACTCATAGTCAAAAAAGGGAGCAACAACCCCGACCACAATCAGACCCTTATAACGATTGAGCGACGCCGCTCACCGCGCGTAAAGGTTGGGTCAGGCTGCTGAGGGGCTTTTCGTCGCTGCGCCGCAAGATTGCGCCGAACTTAGAAAGCTCCCACCAAAGTGGGAAGTGGCGCGCGCAATCGAGATCGTGGATCGCCGCGATCACGGTGCGGCCTTCGCCGACCCAATGCTGGATGACTTCCAATAATTTGGTTTGCGAGGCTGCATCGACGGCCGAGAAAGGCTCGTCCAGCAAAATCAGCCCGCAGTCCTGCACAGTCAAACGGGCAAATAGAGCGCGCTGCAACTGCCCACCTGACAAAGTGCTGACCTGTTGGTTCTCAAGATCGCCCAAGCCAACCATGTCCAAAGCTTGGTCTATCCTGTCTTGATCATGTCGGCAGGGCTTGCCGAACAATCCAAGGCGCGCCCACAGGCCCATGGCTGCCAAATTGCGCACGGTCAAAGGAGCATCTCGGCGCAGGCTGGGGCTTTGGGAAAGCCAAGCGATGCTGCGGTGGCGCTTAACAGGGGCGTCCCACACGCACGTGCCACTTACAGGGCTCTGCTCACCTGCCAAGGTCCGCAATAGGGTGGATTTGCCCGCGCCATTTTGGCCGATCAAGGCCACTGCGCTACCTGCGCTAATGGTGCCACCAATACCGGCCATCACCAAATGGCTAGGGTAGCCAATTGCAAGATCATTTAAAATCAAGCTCATACTGCTAGATCCTGCGTGCCAGTCTCAAGTGG